>JAJAYG010000476.1 GCA_026786335.1 Chitinophagales bacterium
CAATGATTAAATCTGCCGCCCGTTTTTCTTTCTCTTCGTGGTGAAAAACAAGGTCCTTATTGGCAATCACTAACTCTGCCGCCCGTTTTTCTTTCTCTTCTTTTTGAAAAACAAGTTCTTTGTTGGCAATAACTAACTCCGTTATATCGCTGTCCAAAGTAGCCACTCCAATAATGTTTCCTTGTTCATCCTTGATAGGAGACAGAGAAATCGAAATATCAATTATAACTCCGTCTTTTCTTATTGCCTTGGTTATGTGATTAGGAATAATGTGCCCCTTGCTTATTTTTTTTGTTAAGCCATGAAGCTGATTGTGGTCATTAGGCGGAATAAGTACACTGACGTTTTTCCCGATTATCTCCACTTCTTTGTAGCCATAAATTTTTTCGGCTCCGTGATTCCACGAAGTAATAACTCCTTTTAACGTTTTGGTTTTTATAGCTAATTCAGAGGAATCAATGATGAGCGAAGAAAGAGTTCCATTTTTTTCAAACTCAACAAGCCGGTCGAATTCTGCTTTTTTTTGTTGAGTTATTTTATTGTTCATTTTCTTTCTTTGTGATTGCTCCTATTTAAAAAAAGATTACACCGATTCCTTTATGCTTTTATCAGTGAAATCATATGTTTATTTATAGGCGTAATCATTTTTTAGTTTCCAATTTCTTCAATAGGCATTCGCCTTTTGTCTTTCAGTTGCATAAATTGTGAAGGAGTGAGGCCTGTAATTTTTTTAAATTGATTGCTCAAATGAGCTACGCTGCTGTAATTTAGTTTGTAGGAGATCTGTGTGAGGTTCAATTCTTCATACATCAATAATTCTTTCACCAATTCAATTTTGTGAATGATGATAAATTGCTGAATCGTAATTCCTTTTACTTCAGAAAAAACATTTGACAGGTAAGTATAATCGTGATTGAGTTTTTGGCTGATGTAATCTGAATAATTTATTTTAGGTAGTTCATCTGTGTAGTGAACCATTTCGGTGATCACATTTTTTATTTTTTCAATCAACACAGCTCTCTTATCATCCATTAACTCAAGCCCCGAGTTGAGCAAACCGGTTTTAAGTTGCTCCCGCTGCTCAGTAGAAATGTCTTCCATAATCTCCACTTCACCTAAATCAACAACAATAAAATGGAGCCCCAGCTTTTTCAGCTCTTCCTTCACCATCATTTTGCAACGAAGGCTTACCATGTATTTAATGTAGAGCTTCAAAGTTTTTTTTCTGTTTGTAGTGTGATGTTACTTAAAAATTCGGGCAACGTCAATACTATAAAAACCGCCAGCATTTTATTAACCTTCATTTTTTTGAAATGAAATATTCATTTAAAAGAAAAAATATCGATTCAATAATTTGATCTTATGTAAAACAACTCATTTTCATTCTTTGAATTGCTATTTAATACAAGTGTTTACTTCCTTTAACAATTTCACAATTACTACATAATATTCCCCTGCTTATCTAAAGAATGAGTTAGGGGCACTTCAACATCAGCACCCGAAACTTTATGCGATTCGCGCGACTTGCGGCTAAGAATCATATAATAGTAAACAGAGAACTTTCCTGAACCCATTACAAAATTAAAAGCAATTAACCCCAGAGTTAATGCCGTAAGAAAAATATCAAATACTCTAACTTCAATAAAGTGTGTGCTCATGTAAAACAATGCACCCACAACAAAAGGAAAAAGGATTACGCACGAAACCCGGGTCATAAATCCGCCAATTAAAAAAAAGCCGGTAAATAAATGAATGCCGGCAATCACAAGCGCAATTGCAGTGCTCGTGGTTCCAAAATAATTCATTAAAATATTACTGGGCACGGAAGTATCGATCATAAACATATACCCCTTTATCCAGATTATTAAACCTGTTAAGATTCGCAGAATACTCATCCATGGTGAATAATATTTCTCGCTTATTGCATTCAGGTTATATTCTAAATCCATTTTGGTTGATTGATTATTGTAAAAAAAAAACCGTTTCTTCAAGTTGATGATGCGAAAATGACTGTTTGGATTGCAGGAGTTGTTACACAATTAGTTAAATAAGTTACATTAATCACACATTTCCTCTGCTTAGCATCTAATTCCAACAAGCATTATGCTGGATTGATTTATAGAAGGATTCAATATTTAACAATAAAAAGCCGCTTCATTTGACCTGAAGCGGCTGTACAAAACTCACTCTCCACGTAATAAACTGATCAAGTTATAATCACTTATCAGTATTCGTTTTTAATCCCCATATCTCTACATGGGCTTTTTGATCTTTATTATTTTCCAATGTTTTGTAAACAAAAACAATCTTCTTTAGGTTGCGCTCACCGCCGTTTAAGTCTATCACTCTGCTTTCGCCCGGTGCTTTGATTTTGTTGTTTACATTAATCTCTTGTTTGTTTCCGCTTTCATAATAAACTTCGAGCGAAATCAATTCGATCGATGCATCGGTAAGTTTAAATCGAATAGAGGCAAACCGATCGGCACCCATCACCATAATTTCATCACGGTCCCTTTCAAAGCCCACTATGGTTTCACCGATTTTATGCCATCCGGTTTTGTCGCTCATAATAACCGCAGGCGTTTGCGCATTTGCAGTTCCAAAACTTGCTGTTAAAGCAAGCGTAATAATCACCAATATTTTTTTCATTTTGTTTAAATTTAATTACGGCTGCCTGCCGGTTAGGTGTAATAAATTTATTACGGTGCAAATGTGCATGCCAGGGTTGTAGTTACTGTTACACAATGAATCAAATAAGTTACATGATTCACACTTTGTTTAATTGGTGTTAATTCAATTTTATTTTGAATTACTCTTAGGCTGGCTTCGCTGCTTTTCATCTTCCTTAAATTTTAGAATTTCCTTTAACTTACCGCTGATATTTATAGTTATTTGACTTTTAATGATTGAATTATTTTCCCTTATTCTTGATGTAGCTTTTATACTCATGCAACAATGTTAAATGGCAACAGAATGTGAGTAAGCATCTTTGCATGCAGGGTCAATTCTTTCAGCACTTAAATTAGTAATGTCGACGATTCCGGTTTCGATGCGCGGAATAAATAAAGTTCGATGAGGGCTTTCGTATTGAGTGAAATGTTAAATATCAGCCACAATAAAAACTGTTACAACAAATAGAGTTATCACCAATAGAATGATTCCAACATATTATTCTTTTTTAAACTTTAGAGAGTTGCTCATTGTGCACGGCGAAAATCGAAATTGAAATCTAGCGTTAAATTTTAACTTAAATATCTTCTCAATGTCCAGGAAATTGTTTCATGTGTTTCCATAAGGCCTGTAAGAAAATCGGCACTGCCTGCATCATTAAATTTTTCTGCACAATGTTTAACGTGCTCGCGAAGTATAACAATTACAGTTTCATGATCTTCGAGCAATTCGCTAATCATATTTTTTGATGTAGGGTATTTACCGGGATGTTCTTTAATAGTGGCTAATTTTCCAAACTCGTCCATGGTACCAATCGTTTTGCTACCAAGTTTGTTGATGCGCTCAGCAATTTCATCAATCGCTTCTTCCAATTGATTATACTGGTTCTCAAATAATTTATGAAGTTCCATAAAACTTTCACCGCTCACGTTCCAATGAAATTTTCTTGTCTTCATGTATAACATTACTTCATCTGCCAATACAGCAGCAAGCAAATCGGTAACGGCATCTAATTTTTTTTCAGAGATTCCTATGTTGGGTTTCATTTTGTTTGGTTTAGAAGCAATGCTAATACTGTATTTTTTAATTTTCTCAAGAACAACAAAGATCGAAGACTTACTTATTGAAAACGTTACACTCTTTTTCAAAAAAGTTACATCAATCACACTTTTATTAAAACAATGAAAAAGAAATTTGATTGTGTTTTACTGTGCATCAATAGCACTGCTGTAGTTGAAATGAAATAAAATTGATCAGGCGACCTGTTCCTTTTTCACAAATTGTAGTTCATACAATTTCCTGTAATAACCATTCAACTCCATCAACTCGTTGTGATTCCCTATCTCTTTTACTTCGCCTTTATCGAGCACCATAATTTTATCGGCATGCTGAATGGTGGAGAGGCGGTGAGCAATGATGATAGAGGTTCTTCCTTCAATTAATTTTTCAATGGCTTGTTGAATCAGTTGCTCCGATTCTGTATCGATGGAAGAAGTGGCTTCATCCAAAATCAAAATGCGCGGATCAAATACGAGTGCTCGCACAAAAGAAATCAGTTGCCTTTGCCCCGCAGAGAGTGAGTTGCCGCGTTCCATCACATTGTAGTTGTAACCCCCGGGAAGTTTTTCAATCCATTCGGCGACGCCACAAACTTCGGCCGCATGTTTTACTTGCTCCTGAGTTATGAGCGGATTGCGCAATGTTATGTTATCCATAATGCTACCTGAAAAAAGAAAAACATCCTGCAAAACCAACCCGATCTTGCTTCGTAATGCAGCGAGCTGATAATCGCTGATGCTTCTTCCATCAATAGAAATTTCGCCTTCCTGTATTTCATAAAAGCGATTGAGAATATTGATGACGGAAGATTTGCCTGCACCGGTTGCGCCTACGATGGCCAAAGTTTTTCCTGCTTCCACATTGAATGAAACATTCTTTAAAACAAAATCTTCTTCGTTGTAAGCGAACCAAACATTTTCAAAATCAATTGCGCCTGCCATATTTTCGGCCAACAGTTTTCCTTCATTTCTCATCTGATCTTTATTATCAATCAGTTTAAAAACACGTTCGCTTGCTACCATTCCCATTTGAAGTGTATTGAATTTATCAGCCAGCATTCTTATGGGGCGAAACATCAGATTGAGGTACATTACAAACATAATGATCATGCCTGCTGGAGTGCGATCCTGTGTATTTACAAATGATGTTGCATCCAATGCTTTGTAAGAAACATACCACACCAGCAGACCAACTGCCATTGCAGAAATAATTTCTACCACCGGAAAAAAAACTGAGTAATACCAGATTGATTTAATATTTGCTGTGCGGTGATTGAGGTTAATGCCTTTGAATTTTTTCATTTCCCTTTCTTCAGCATTAAATATCTGAACCACATTCATTCCGGTAATGTGCTCATTCAAAAATGCATTCAGTCGGGCAACCTGATTGCGAACATCGGTAAATGAAATTCTTATTCCTTCCTTAAAAATATATGCAGCAACTAACAGCAGCGGCAACACAGAAAGCGTAACAAGCGATAATTGCCATGACGAATAAAACATCATGATCAAAACAGCGATTAGTGTGAGCAGGTCACTGAGGATGGTGATAATTCCTTCGGCAAAAATGTCGTTCACTGCTTCTACATCGCTGATGGTTCTTGTAACTGAAGTGCCGATGGGTGTGCGATCGAAGTGCCGGAGATTTAAACTAAGCACATGAGAGAATACGCGGGTGCGCAGGTCGCGAACAATTGATTGACCAAGTAAGTTGGTGCTGTAAGTAAAATTGTAAGAGAGAAATGCTTGCACAAAAAGAATGGCAAGCAACAAATACGTCATGTTATAAAGCATTGTTGAATTGCCGCCTATAATGTATTTGTCAATAGTGATTTGCACGATGTAAGGAATTACCGGGGCAAGAACAGCCGTTGCAACAGCGATGGCAACAGCAACATAAAAACGTTTCTTATATGGTTTCACCAATCGCATTACTCTGCGCAAGAGTGAGAAGTCGATAATTTTATTGAGTAGTTTTTTCATACTGCATTTCCGCTTTCAAGAATTCAGTGACGTTCATTTGCTAAACTTAAAACTTCGGAATAGAGGTTTGGTGAAATGAAAAATCGGGATTCAACAATCAGTCGGTCCATTACAGGTTTTATTTCAGTAATCAAATTCATCTTCTTTGCTTCAAGTAAAATTCCAAGAACTCCGGTACATTTAATCCAAAAGATTGTGCTTTACTTCTGCCGCTTGCTTCATCAATTAAAATTAATGAGGCATTGTTTTCTTTAGCAAGTACAATCGCTTCAGCTTCTCCCGGGTCGAGATCATTCAACAATAACTCAACTTCATTTTTATTTTTTATAATACCAATTTCTACCCAAAGAGAATTCAGTATTTGTGATAAATCTTTTCCCCCTCCAAAAAATAAATTTAACTCCTTCATCACTGCATGCGGAACAAGAATATTTTGATAGCGTGATGGAAGTAAATGAAGATGTTGAATTTTCAATAATGCCCTTAGTGGAGAAGTATCGCTTACAACAATCATAATCGATTAAGATGTTTCAGTGTCTCAACATCATGATGCAAATCATCAACATCGTATTGAGAAATCTCACGCACAAAAAGCAATTCGCGAAAAGCTTCCTGATCCATTTCGGCAAGAAAACTTGCTTTGCCAAAAGGTAACCGCCGTTGCGAATAAAGCATTAATGCAATTTCCTTTTTCAATTCATCCTCTGTTAAATGAGAAGCTGTGAGAATATCTTCAGAAATATTTACCATTACTTTTTTTTCAAAGTTAAAATGAAATTTGCAAGCAGAAAAGAATTATAAATTTATTCTAATCATTGTTCCTTTGGGATAAACAACTTCCATCAAAGTTAATCCCTGTGCGGCTGCAGAGAAATCTGTTCTATGCGGTTGCTTGCTTTCAAAAATTTCCTCCAATCGTTCTGCATTAATTTTTCCTCTCGCAAAGCGAATGGAAGTTCCAACAATGCCGCGAACCATGCCTCGCAGAAATCGATCGGCTGTGATGTTGAATCGCAGCAGTTTCATTTCATCATCCCAATGCCAGTGCGCATGTTTGATTTTGCAGATGGTGGTTTTTACCTGTGTTCTTCTTTTACTGAATGCAGCAAACTCGGTATGCGACTTAACAATCTTAGCTGCTTCATTTAATTTCTCCAATGGCAATTCATCGTAAGGATAATAACAGATGATGTCTGTGATCAGCGGATTTTTTTCATACGAGATAAGGTATTCGTATTTCCGCTCCTTAGCTTCAAAGCGTGCATTGAATTTTTCGCCGGTAGTAAAAACATTTCGAACTGCAATATCATCGGGCAACATAAAATTGATGCGGCGCAAAAAATCTTTTGGGATTTCTTTTCTGGTATCGAAATGTGCAAAATTCTGATGTGCGTGTACACCAGCATCTGTTC
>JAJAYG010000477.1 GCA_026786335.1 Chitinophagales bacterium
GTAACGCTTTGTGCGTTTTTTAAGAGTATATTTATTGTGCGTTGGCTATTGTTTTCTTTTCAATCTTCCCAAATAATACTCAATATGGTTTTGTATCTCTTAGTAGGAATACAATATTCATAAAAGTCCGTGTCTTCCTCATCGTATTTTGTTATGTCAAACCAAGTTGATTTTTTAATCTCCTGTGCTTTTTCTTCCATTGTATAAACAAAGGAATAATCCTTTTGAATATATTCCATTGCAACGGAATCAGACGGCGGTGAAAGTCGGATGTAATCATCAAGCCAAACTTTTAACTCGTCTGATTTTTTCCAATACTTAACTCTACCGTTCTCAATAAATACAAGACAAATAGGGTGAAGGTCGGCTTGCAGATATTTGAAAACTGTTGCTGTCAAACTCGCTTTAAATCTATGTGCAAGTAGTCAGGATAAAATGCTGAACCGCCTTTAATTATCCCCTCTAAGAAGCGGTGGTTCCTTTCTTTTAAATATTCCAGTTGTTCTTCATTGTGTTTTACTGTTGGTTCTGCAAACTTTACTAATAGGTCTTGCACTTCTGTTTCAAGTTCCCTTATAATATTTATTGTTAGTTTTTTCCAATTTCTAAATTCCGGATCATTTCCAAAAACTCTTTCTGCGTGGTAAATATTTGCTGTGTTTATTGCAAACTCATTTGCAATTGCATTTTCATCTTCAACTTGAGTTATGTTGTTTTCCATCGCAATAAATTATTTAAAGTGTGAAAGTGAAAGTAAAAGGAAGAACGGAAAAGTAGAAATGGAATTTTATAGTGTTCCAGTGCTCCGTGTGCAAAATGTTTACCCTATGTTTACCCCGAAGTAAAAAACTAAGTGTAAGTTTATGATTTACAGTTAGTTACACTCTAAAAGTGTAGTCCCGACAGGAATCGAACCTGTATCAAAAGTTTAGGAAACTTCTATTCTATCCATTGAACTACGGGACCAGTTGAGCATGCAAATCTCTTAATTCATTTTTCATTTATAAAATAATAATGAAAAACAGGTTGAGCATGTTTCGAAATCAACCTGAAATCTATGGCTGCGATGCTATCGAAATAAAGAAATTACGGTTTTTAAATTTCTCCTTTCAATCCCCTTTCTTTTCTATATTTGCCGACCAATTTTTAATCACCCAATCACAAAAATCGAAACATGCGCGGAAAAGGCCTGGTCACGTTTTTCTCAATAGCGTTGATCTTAATCTGTATCTATCAACTATCATTCAATTTTGTTACAAACAGAGTTGAAACAAAAGCTACTGAAATTGCAGAAGCAAAAGTACTTGTAGGAAAACCAAATAAAGACCTGCCTGATAGCACTGTTTACGCTATCAGAAAAATCAGACAGAACTATTTGGATTCCATGAGCAATCAAAAGATCTATAACATTGGTATCACCAATTTCACCTATCAGGACTGCAAAGACCAACAGTTAAATCTTGGTTTGGATCTTCAGGGTGGAATGAACGTGGTAATGCAAGTTGCTATTGATGACCTGGTAAAAGCGTTGGCAGATAACAACAATGATCCTAATTTTTTAAAAGCACTTGATCTTGCAAAGCAAAAACAAAAAACTCAGCCACAGGCCGACTTTGTTTCGCTCTTCCAGCAATCATGGAATGAGGTTGCCCCAAATGGCAAGCTTGCTTCAATATTTGCTACAAGAAATAATCAGGAGTTAGTTAAGCTTACTTCCTCTAATGATGAAGTAGTTAAATTCATAAGAACTGAATCTACCGGCGCTTTTGACCGCACATTTAATATTCTTCGCTCACGTATTGATAAGTTTGGTGTTACACAACCAAATATTACCGCCGAAGCTACTTCGGGAAGAATAACGGTCGAATTGCCGGGTGTTGATAATCCTGCACGTGTGCGTAAACTCCTTCAGGCATCAGCAGTTCTTGAGTTTTGGGAAACTTATGACAACACTCAATTCTATCAATACTTAGAAGCGGCAAACACTTCATTAAAAAACCGGTTATCATTAACCGACACATCAAAAAAATCAACTGAAAGTATCGCTTTGGAAAGCAATAATGAAAATGAAAATCTTTTGTTAGAAGACTCTGCTTCAAAAGCCGATAATGCAATTTCTGCCAATGATTCGGGTAAATTAGAAGCCGATTCAAGTGCCAGTAACCTTCAATCTCAAGAGCAGGCAAGAAAAGACAATCCACTCTATGCAGTAATGCGTCCGCAAATCTATCAGGATAAAGAAAGTGAAAAATATAACTTAGCTCAAGGGCCCGTAATTGGAAGTTCGTTGGGAACTGATACAGCGCAGGTAAACGAATATTTAGCAATGGATTATGTTAAATCCAATTTTCCAAGAGACGTAAAATTCTTGTGGGGATCAAAAGCTGTTGAAGAAGGTTCAAATGTCTACCAGCTTTATGCAATTCAAAAACAAAACGGTACTGACAGGGCGCCTCTTGAAGGTGACAAAGTAGTTAATTCAAAACAAGATGTTGATCAAAATGGTAAAGCAGAAGTTACCATGAACATGAGCTCAGAAGGTGCGAATATTTGGAAGAAACTTACAGCTAAACAAGTCGCTAAGTATGGTAAAGATGCACAAGGGAATGATTTGAATGGATTTATTGCCATTGTACTTGACAACTATGTTTACAGCGCCCCGCGTGTAAGTAATGAAATTCCAAATGGCCGCTCCTCTATTACAGGAGGATTTTCAATTGATGAAGCAAAAGATTTAGCAACGATTCTTCAAGCCGGAAAGCTTCCTGCACCAGCAGGAATTATTGCTGAAGATGTTGTAGGTCCTTCACTCGGTAAAGAATCAGTTCACAAAGGAATTCAATCCATCATCATCGCATTCATTGCCATACTTGCATTCATGGTGTTGTATTATAATACTTCCGGCATCATTGCAGACATTGCATTGTTCTTTAATTTATTTTTCATAATCGGTGTGCTTGCATCTTTGGGTGCAACACTCACCTTATCAGGTATTGCAGGTATCGTTCTAACTATGGGAATGGCTGTGGATGCAAACGTAATTATACATGAACGAATAAAAGAAGAGTTAGCGAAAGGAAAAACATTATTGAAAGCTGTGCAAGACGGACACACAGCATCTTATTCAGCAATCTTTGACTCTAACTTAACAACCTTGCTAACAGGTTTGGTACTTGCTTATTATGGATTAGGACCTGTACTTGGTTATGCTACTACGCTCAACATTGGTATCATACTCACCATTTTTACCGCTGTTTTCATGGCACATTGGATGTTCGAATGGTATTTGAAACGCGGAAAAGAAATCAAGTTCCACACTCGCCTTAGTAAAAATAATTTTTCAGGATTAAATATTCAGTTTGTTGGCAAAAGAAAATATGCTTACTGGTTTTCAGGTTCACTTGCTGTGATTTGTATTGCTTCAATCATCATTCGTGGATTTGATTTTGGGGTAGATTTTACAGGCGGAAGATCTTATGTGATCAAGTTTAAGGAGTCAGTAAGCACCACTGAAGTTCGCAACAATCTTTCTTCTGCATTCGGTATGTCTCCAACTGTAAAAACTTATGGAACCGATGATCAGGTAAAAATTACGACCGGCTATCTTACCGATCAAAATAATACAACCGGCGACAGTCTTGTTATGCGTAAGATGTATGAAGGTTTAAAATCAATGGTTGGCGCTTCAACCTTTGAAGAGTTTACTTCGAGATCGGTTTTGAGTTCGCAAGTGGTGGGACCGAGTATTTCTGCAGATATCAAGAGCGGGGCCATCAAAGCAATTATTGTTTCTATCATTGGTATATTCTTATACATTCTGGTGCGATTCCGCAGGTGGCAATATTCTGCCGGTGTAATTGTTGCTTTGTTACATGATACACTTATGATCATCGGCATCTTTGCATTATTTCACGGTATTCTTCCTTTCTCATTAGAAGTGGATGAAACATTTATTGCGGCTGTACTAACAGTAATGGGTTATTCTGTAAACGATACTGTAATTATCTTCGACCGTATTCGTGAGTTCCTGCGTGATCACCCGAACATGGATGAGAAGACTGTAATAAACAACGCATTGAATGTTACACTTAACAGAACAGTAATGACTTCATTTACGGTAATGCTCGTGCTAATAATACTTTTCATCTTTGGTGGTGAAGTAATTCGCGGGTTTGCATTTGCACTCATGATAGGTGTAGGCTTCGGAACCTATTCATCCATCTTTGTTGCAACACCTTTGGTAGTTGATTTAAGTTCATTCGGAAAGAAACTTGGTACAGGAACACCTGTTAAAAAACCTGTTGCAGTTAAATAATTAATTTCCTTTTTTCATTTCAATAAAAAAAACCTTTGCACGTGCAGAGGTTTTTTTTGTGCTAAAAATCAATCTATCTCTTTATCAGCATCAAAGTTTCATTTGCCATGGTGATGTTGTATTCCCATGTGAGTTTTTTGTGATTCACTGCATCAACAATGGTTCCTATCAAACACAAACCACCGGTGAGCAAGTAGAGAATTCCCATTCCTATTTGACCCAATACAAAACGATGGATGCCGGCTACAGCAACCAAACCAATCAAACACAATAACAAAATTGTTTGCGGATCTTTTCTTTTAGTTGCATACCAGGTGATAAAACTTTTTTGTTGTTCGGGGGTAAGGTCTTTTGTTAAGCCATCGAGGTAAGAAATTTCTTCGGGCATTACATTGGGCAACATCATTA
>JAJAYG010000478.1 GCA_026786335.1 Chitinophagales bacterium
ACCATACCCACCACCATGGCAAAAACATAAAATCCAATATTGCCGGTTTGCAATTTTCTTAACTGTCCGCTCAGCCAAACAGTGCCGCCGCCCAAACCATTTACTGCACCATCAATCACATTCTTTTCAATTTTCTCACTGAAGAAATCACCGAACCATTCTAAGGGCTTCACGAAAAGTTTATCATACAATTCATCAATGTAAAATTTGTTATAAGAAAGTTTGTAAAGAAATGGAAGGTCTTCTTCAACAATATTTGCAGCAACTTTCTTTTGGTGATAGCGCTGATAAGCAAGATAAATTACAACAGCAAGAAGAATAATTGTTGCACCCATCAGCATGTAATCAACCGATGCGTTAACTTCATGTGAGATGAGTCTTGGATTTTGATTGAATACCGGAGCCAGATAATTATTCAACCAATGTTGATCTGAGAAAACTTCGGGTAACCCGATAAATCCACCAACGGCAGCCAGCACTGCAAGAATAATCAGTGGTGTTGTTATTGATCGGGGTGATTCATGCAAGTGCTCCTGCTGATGGTGCGTTCCGCGGAAGTCACCATAAAAGGTTAAGAACAACAGGCGAAACATGTAGACTGCAGTTAGAACTGATGTTGCAGAAAGCAACCAGAAAACGATTGGTGATTCATTATAAGTTGAAAGCAGAATTTCATCTTTTGAAAAGAAACCTGAGAATGGTGGAAACCCTGAGATGGCAAATGTTGCAATTACCATGGTGATAAAAGTTGTTGGAAGAAATTTTCTAAGCCCACCCATTTTGCGAAGATTTTGTTCGCCATGCATTGCATGAATCACACTTCCCGCCCCTAAAAATAAAAGTGCTTTAAAGAAGGCATGCGTAACCAAATGAAAAATGCCGGATGAATATGCGCCCGCTCCTTCAGCAACAAACATGTAACCGAGCTGACTCACAGTTGAGTACGCCAAAACTTTTTTAATATCACTCTGCGTAATCGCTATGAGTGCGGCAAGTATTGCAGTGCACAATCCAACAACTGTAATGATGCCAAGAGTGAATGGAGCAATAGAGTATAAAATATTCGAGCGCGCAACCATGTAAACACCTGCGGTAACCATGGTTGCCGCATGTATGAGTGCGCTCACGGGTGTGGGGCCTGCCATTGCATCGGGTAACCAGGTGTACAGTGGAATTTGTGCGCTCTTACCCATTGCACCAATAAAAAATAATAGTGTGATTGCAATAATGGTTGAATCATTATTACTGAAGGCAGATGCACCTTCAAAAACTTTTTGATAATCAGAAGTTCCGAAAGTGAGAAAGGTGAGAAAGATGCCGAGAATAAAACCAAGATCGCCAATGCGATTCATAATGAATGCTTTATTTGCCGCTGCTGAATATTCTCTGTTCTTCCACCAAAAACCAATGAGCAAATAAGAACACAACCCCACTCCTTCCCATCCAATAAACATCATCACATAGTTTGCGCCCATCACCAAAATGAGCATGAAGAAGATGAAGAGATTCATGTAAGCGAAAAATTTCCCAAACCCTTCATCATCGTGCATGTATCCGATGGAATAAACATGAATGAGAAACCCCACTCCTGTTACAACCATTAACATAATCAAAGTAAGATGATCAATGAGGAATGAAAAACTGATGTTGATGTTACCGGCAACTATCCAATCGAAAAGATTTATTTGAGTTGAAACAAATGACCCATTGATAGATTGAAAAAAAATTGAAGCGGCAATTAAAAAAGACGCAAGCACACTACTGCATCCAATAATGCCGGCAATATTTTTAGGAATCTTTTGAAAGCCCAATCCATTGATAGCAAAACCTAATAGCGGAAGAAATGGAATGAGCGCGGCGAGTTGCAACATATTTTTGAATGGCGCAAAAATAATATTCGAAACTTAAGAAATGAGATTTATGATTGAAGAGTAAATATTTGAGATGTAAGATTTAAGTTACGAGTTTTAATTTCTCACTACTCATTACTCACTTCTAATTTCTAAACTATTTATTTCCTCCCAAAACATATCTAATTCCAAATCCGAAGCTTCCATGCACGTGACCAAGTTCAGGAATTATTTCAACCGCCGGGCGAAAGTCGAGAGTAAGTTGAAGTGGAAAATCAAAACGATATTGTAAGCCAATCTGACCCATTGCTTCAATATAAAAATCTGAGTTATATCCGTTATTACCATAATATCCATCATTGTATGAATACAAACCCAAGCTTGCTCCGGGTCCAATATACCAACCCAATCCATCCTCAATATTAAAAACCCATTGGTAAATTCCTGAAATTTTGAACTGGTTGTATCCTTTGCTATAGCCGAAACCAAGATCAAGTTCTAACCGGTTAACATCATTGAAACCATGCTGAAAAGATATTTCGGCACCCGAATTATCACCACCTCCGAGTCGTAGCCCGATAGCATTTGCATCAACCTGTGCCTTAACAATTGGTGAAATGAAAATTGCCAAAATAATTACTGCTATAATTTTTTTCATGTTTGATTTTATTTTTTTAAGGGCAGCAAAGATGCCTCATCTTGTGAGTAGAATCAAACGCGAAGATTATTTCGAATCAGTAGTGAGCATAAAAAAAGAGAGAAGCCCTTTCGAACCTCCCTCTTATAAACCACGCAAACATGTAATATTATAAACTACCCTTAGGTGTGGGGTTACTCTTTCGAATTTTTATCTCCGCAACCTATTACGTAACTTAATTGGAAAAACATTTCGGTATACTTTACTTCACCTTTTCCCCATAACCATGATCCATATCCAATCTTACCATCAAAACGATCATTCAACATAAAATCCACGTTGGCATAGATTCTAAAATGTTTTGAATTATTAAAATTGTAATTTTTGTAAACACTGTTAAATCTGTCGGTGCTGTCGGGTTGGCCGCCATTTCCAATACCACCAATGTAATCAAAAGAAAGGTTAGGAATAATGGTAACCATATCATTGATCTTCCAGTTATAGCCTCCGCTAATGCCTACCATTACCTGATCGGCAAATGCGCCTTGTCTGATGTTATATCC
>JAJAYG010000479.1 GCA_026786335.1 Chitinophagales bacterium
GATAGGCACCACCCAAAGTTCTTCTGTTATCATAATAAACAAAAGAAGGTTGTGTGGTGGTAAGAATGGGAAACTGCGGATGGCGTTTTATACCCGATCTGTTATCTCTTGTATCAATCTGAAGGTCACCGGTAACATTACTAATCACACTATTGATTGGCCCCACCGTTGCCTGGCCATTTGCATCTCGCTTACCGTTTGGAATATTGATCACAACAGAATCAACAGTAGAAAGATCAATTTTAAAATCGTTGTAATTAAAACTGAAACCTTTTCCGCTCATGTCTAATCTTCCAGCGAACATAGCCCCATTAAAATCAAAACTCCGGTCCTTCTTAAGAACAATATTATTCTGGTAAGGAAAAACAACAACGAAATTTGAATCGCTCAAAACAATTTTCCTTACTCCATTCAAAGTCAGGTTGTAGCTGCGCATATCCATAATCCCGTTAACGCTGTCAACTACTGATTCAATTCTAATATTATCGTAGTCAACTTTTTTATCCTTAGCCAGTTCATATTTAAAAAGTTTGTAGCGCAGTGTTACCAATTCCCTTTTATCGTCATAATCAATAAAACCATCTTCAACCAATTTGTACAACATGGGTTGAATGGTGACAGCAGAATATTTAGGGTCAATCTTTTTTGCAAGATCTTCAGTATAAAATTCTTTTTCACCTGTGCGGTCGCTGATCTGTTTCAGCCGATCGATAAAGTTATAATCGGCAAGTCCGGTGTATTTGTCGATCTTGCCTTTGCGGTAATAATCAAATGACTCAAGCACCATTGTGCTTTGCCCCTGTGTGGCAATATTTCGCAAGAGGACCTCCGGTTCATTCATATCCCAGTAAAAAAGTTCGGGGCTCATTTCGAAACCGTGATAGTAGTCGTTGAATGCACTTTTCTCAATTCCGTTTTTCCCTCTAAACAAAAACAATTCGCGCTTTACAATATTGTACCGCATCGTAAGGCCGCCATGCAAAACAGAATCTTTACCGAGCATTAACTTTATATCGGCTTTTGCTGCATTGATCGCTTCATTTTTTCTAATATCAAAATGCTGAGACTTTGCTATAAGTCCTAATTGATTATCGAAGCGATAAATTTTTATTACACAGGGTTGATCAGGAGTTCCAAATAAATTCATTTTGGCTCCCACTAATTCAAGACCGCCATACATTTTTGTATAGGGTGCAACGCCTTCGAACAACAAATCCTTTTTAAAAGAAGTAAACCGCGGGTAGGTTGCAAAATCGGTATTTACATGAGAGAGTAACTTATCTGAAAAGCTACCAAGCACATTTGACTTCTTATAAATATCATAGTGCAATTTTGCAGTATCAACCGAGTAGGTACTTTGATTCATATCAATCTTATACTTCGAAAATGTTACATACGCATCCTCTTCGCCATAGCCAACGCGTGTAAAATTTGCTCTGCCCTTTGTTCCTTTCCAAATATTATCCATTGGATAATAACTACCTGATGTATTGTCGATGCGAATTGAATCGCCTTCAGTAATTCCGATAATAGTACCATCAATAAATTTTAAAACAGCGGTATCATTCACCATTTCCAAATCATAAATTTCAGAATCAAACTTCCAGGTTTTGGAAATTGTGGAACTCAATGCATGCTTAGTAAACAAAGCCAATGAAAAGTCGAGGTAATCTTCGTACTTCTTGTTATTGCCCTGCCTGATGTTTGCAATTACTGCCGACGAAACATTTTTCCAATCATCCCAAATATCAAGTGATATCTTATTGTGCTGAAAAGCTATCACCACATTAAAATATTTTAGAAAGTAAGGAAGCGTGAGCATCTTTCTGGCACGCATTGCTTGCGCGAGCTCAATGATGTCGCCTTGCTGAGATGAATTAATCAATGGCCATGCTTCTTCCAATTGCTTAGCAGTTTCTTTACAATCATCTCTTTTAGTATCGTTAAAAAGTGAGGTGATGGCTTTTAAAAATCCTTCGCGATCATCGGGGAGCGGTCCCGTTGTTTGTGCGAAAATATTTGTTGACAACAAACCGGAGGCAACAAAAAGAAAAGAGAAAAATTTAACTTTCGAACGCAGGAATTTCATTTCAATAAAAATAATTTTACCAGTTATCATTTGCATTTGTAGAAGCGAACGAAATTATTGAATGCAAATTACCAAGCGGTATTGAAGAGGCAGACTTTTACACAATCAGTGTGATGTTGCAATCCCATAAAAACAATTTATAGTTACTTTGTAAAAAGAAGTGCAAGCCAGTCGCCCTCAGTTTTCTTTTCGATCAATTTCAATGATTGATTACTTGCACACTCAACAAGCAAGTGTTCATCGGCAATAAGAAACCCGCTTATAAAGAGCAACCCATTTTTATTTAATGCGTGATTAAAATGTGGCAGGTTTAATCTTATTGCTTCACGTGTAATATTTGCGAGTATAATATCAAATTTTTGAGCTGCATTAAACTTATCATCGACAATGAGTTTATAATTTGCAATTCCATTCAGTTTAAAATTTTCGTCCGCATTCTCAATTGCATTTGTTTCGTTGTCTATAGCAAGAATATTTTTACATCCTTTTTTAGCTGCAAGAATGGAAAGAATTGCAGTACCACATCCAAAGTCAAGAACCTCTTTTCCAACAAAACTATTCTTCAACATTAGCTGCAACATCATTGAAGTAGTTGCGTGGTGGCCTGTTCCAAATGACATCTTTGGATCAATAATGATTTCTTGTTTTACAAAAATATTTTGCGGGTGAAATGAAGCGCGCACTAAAAGTTCTTTACCAATAATAATTGGTTGAAAGTTTTTCTCCCACTGCTCATTCCAGTTTTCATCTTTAACAACAATGTTAGAAAACGAAACAGTAAACAAAACCCGCAATTCAGATATGGCTTCGTTAAAATCTTTTTCTAAAAAAATATTATCGGGAACAAAACAAATAACTTCCTCAGACTTTTGTTCAAATCCTTCGAAGCCAATTGCATCGAGAGAAGCAATAATTATTTCCTGCTTTGCGACATCGCTTTCAGTAAAAACAAAAGAGAGATAGCGCATTTGCAATTTGCGTTAAGAGCGCCCCCATAAATATTTTTTGGGAAATGAAAAGCTATTGAAACTTATTGATGATTCCAACAAAATCTGTGGCAACTAAAGAGGCTCCGCCAATTAATCCGCCATCAATATCTTTTTGAGAAAAAAAACCAGCGGCATTGGAAGGTTTGCAACTTCCTCCATAAAGTATGGAAATCTCATTGGCTACTTCAGCATTGTATTTTGCAGCTAATATCTTACGGATGAATGCATGCATTTCCTGTGCCTGCTCGTCAGTTGCAACTTTGCCTGTTCCAATTGCCCAAACCGGTTCATAGGCTATCACCACCTTTTGCAATTCCTCTGCTGATAAATGAAACAGTCCTTCGCTGATTTGTTTTCCTACTAATTCCTCTTGCTTATTTCCTTCACGCACTTCAAGTAATTCTCCTACACAGAATATTGGATTAAGTCCTTCTTCTAATACCAAATTTGTCTTGCGCGCAAGCATCTCATTGGTTTCATCAAAGTATTGCCTGCGTTCGCTATGGCCAAGAATAACATATTGAGCGCCAACTGATTTAATCATTGAAACAGAAACTTCGCCGGTGTATGCACCTGATTTTTCTGAATAACAATTTTGAGCTGCAGTAAAAACATTTGATTTGCCATCGACCATTAAAGAAATTTTTTCAAGCGAGATAAATGGCGGGCAAAATATCATGATTGCGTTATCTGTAGGTTGTGCCGTAAATAATTGCAACGTTTCTTCAACAAGTTTTACTCCTTCTTCAAGAGTCTTATTCATTTTCCAGTTTCCGGCAACTATTTTTTTTCTCATTTCAACAAATCTTTTTCGCAGCTAAATAATTATTTTCAATTGTTTATTTCTTCATTTCAAGATCATGAACATGAAGCAGAATTTCCTTATCGGCATCGGTGAGTTCAACGTTTCTCCTTTGCATTACAAGTGATGCAACTTCCATTGCCTTCTCATATTTATATTCTGTAAATCCTGAAGCACCGCCCCACTGAAATGATGGAATAAAATTGCGAGGGAATGCAGCACCAAAAACATTTACAAATACGCCCACCACCGTTCCTGTATTAAACATGGTGTTGATTCCGCATTTAGAATGGTCGCCCATCATAAGACCGCAAAATTGCATCCCTGTTGGTTCAAATCTTCGTGTCGCATAATCCCACAATTTCACTTCACCATAATCATTTTTCAGGTTTGAATTATTAGAATCAGCACCAAGGTTACACCATTCTCCAATCACTGCATTTCCCAAAAAACCATCATGTCCTTTGTTTGAATATCCGAGAATTACAGAATTAATAATCTCACCTCCCACCGTACAAACGGGTCCTATTGTAGTTGCGCCATAAATTTTAGTTCCCATTTTCACAATCGACTTATCTCCTATTGAAACGGGACCGCGCATCATCGCCCCTTCCATTACCTCAGCATTTTTACCAATGTAAATAGGGCCCGTTGAAGCATTTAAATATGCAAATTCAACTTTAGCGCCCTCCTCAATAAAAATATTATTACGGTTAACTACCTTGTTCGATTCATAAATAGTTGCTGACCTGCGTTTATAAGTAATTAACTTATAATCATCGCGAAGAGCTTCAGAATTTTTAACGAATATGTCTTCTTTTCTTCTTATGGTTTTGGGCGAATTTGCCGGCGCAATTCGGATAAAATCTTTTACAAGATCATTGATTTGCAAGTTATCAATTCTCTCATTTGAATAAAAATCGCAGAAGGCAATTAAGAGTGACTTACCGGTTTGTTCAAAATTATTTTCTTCTATTAACTCACCAGGTTGAAGTGATAAAACCTGAGCAACCAGCCTTGGATCGGGCAAAACGCTTCCATTGATAAAACAGCATAAACCATTATTTGTAAATGGATACTTTTTCTGAAGATATGCCTGTGTAAAATAGGTAAGGTGAATATTAAGTGAACGTTGCCATTTTTCCTTTATCGTAAGTATACCAACACGAAGTTCAGCAACCGGTCTGGTAAAAGTGAAAGGAAGTAAGTGATCGCGGCAATCATCGTCGAAGAGAATAAAATTCTTTTCTGCCATACCAATCAAATTAAGAAGCCCTACAAATTTGCAGGGCTTCAATTTTATTTATGCCTCTGTAGATTTTTTAGCGTATTTCTTTTTGAACTTATCAATTCTTCCCGCAGAATCAATAAACTTCATTTTCCCTGTGTAGTAAGGATGAGAAGTATTTGAAATCTCCAGCTTGATCAAAGGGTACTCTTTACCATCTTCCATAGTAATGGTTTCCTTTGTTTGAGCTGTAGAACGGGTTATAAAAGTTTCGTTGTTTGACATATCCTTAAAAACCACAAACCGGTATGATGTCGGATGAATATCCTTTTTCATTTTACTTTAATTTTTTTTGAGGGCACAAATATATACAAAAAGTGCACTCCAAAACATATCATGCCATTCATTCCGAAGAAGAATCCACAAAACATGTTTTTGAACTACAACTTCTTAATTTTGATGAAACAATTTTTATGGAATGGAGGAAATTCAATGGGGAAAGAATTCAGAGTTCTATTCATGATGCAGTTGAAGACGTATTAAAACAACAACTTGCTGAAGGGAACAAAATAAAAGTTTGTATTGGCACCGACTCGCAGGTAACCGGTAATTTAACTGAGTTCGCCACAGTAATAGTTTTCCTTAAAGAGAAGCGAGGTGGTTTTATGTTCATACACAATGAAAAGACGTCTCAAAAAATGTCGATAAAAGAAAGAATGCTTTCTGAGGCCTCAAAGTCTGTAGAGATTGCCTATCACCTTTGTGATTTGTTTGACCAATATGAGGTGGATATGGAAGTGCATGTTGACATTAATACAAACCCTAATTTTCAATCCAACGCAGCATTGCATGAAGCAATGGGTTACATTTTATCAATGGGTTTTGCATTCAAAGCCAAGCCCGAAGCATTTGCTTCATCGAGTTGCGCTAACAAAGTAATTTGAGGATGCTTAACTGAATTGATTTAAATATCATTTATTTATTCAGTTTCTTTTTATTGCTAATTAAGATTTTGGATGCGAAATAAAATCGAGCAGTTCTTCTCTCCCCTTTTTTGTGGTTGCAGATGTTATAAAAGTTTGCGGAATGCTTTCCCAGTTCTGTGACATTATTTTTTGAAACGCTGCAATAGTTTTTTGTATTTCATTGCTGCTCTGCTTATCAGTTTTAGTA
>JAJAYG010000480.1 GCA_026786335.1 Chitinophagales bacterium
AATCAGCAGCACATGATCATTAATATTGAAACCTGCTGATGATGCAACTGTGATGGTGCTTCCGGCAGCACTGTTAACAGCAGTGTAAGTATTAATTACTCCGCTTATGTTTTGGGCACAGGAAATAGTTAGGTTGATTGAAAGGAAGAAAAAAATAAAACTGCAGCGTGCAATTTTTTTTAAGCTTAACATGAAAGTGCTTTTATTGTATGGTAAATAAATTTTCTATGTGAGAGAAAATTTCTTTTTCAAAAGTAGTTTTTTTTGTGGAAGGAAGAAAGGGTGAATGCTGAATTGTGTAATGTGAATACTGAGATTTACACTCCCTTATATTAATATGGTTATCAAAATCTTCTTGAATGATTCTCGACAAGCTCGAACTGAGATGAAATGTGTATGAATGGTTCTTGACAAATTTTAATTGACATGAAATTAATAAGTGACTAATTAAAAGTTGAAGTAATCACGTCATTTTCTAAAGAACAAGTAACTCTGACGATAAGTAAGAAATGATGATTGATTTATTTGAAAGAATAAATTTTTTTTCGTGCAACGGATTCACAATTCACCATTCACCCTTTCATCATCGCCTCAATCTCATCGGCTTCAATTGCAAAGCTTGCCATCAAATCAATTGGTTCACCGTCAGTAATAAGGATATCATTTTCAATTCTAATTCCAATTCCTTCTTCAGGAATGTAGAGTCCGGGTTCACAGGTGAAAACCATTCCGGGAGCAACTGTTGCAAAACGATTTCCCAAATCATGCACATCCAAACCTAAGTAATGCGAAGTGCCATGCATAAAATATTTTTTGTAAAGCGGTTTGTTTGCATCTTGTTTTGCAACGTCTTCCTTTTTTAAAATCCCGAGTGATAATAATTCCTGCTCCATCAAGTTGCCAACAGTTTTTGTATTGTACTCATGCAGATTTAAACCGGGGCGAAGCATACTGCGCGCTTGTTTCATTACACTAAATACAGCGTTGTAAATTTCTTTTTGCCTTACCGTAAATTTTCCGTTTACAGGAATGGTGCGCGTGAGATCGGCTGCATAGTTTGCATACTCAGCACCAAAATCCATCAGCAACATATCGCCATCATTGCACGGTAAATTATTATCGATGTAATGAAGAACGTTTGCATTTTTTCCACTCGCAATAATGGGAGAGTAAGCATGGCCTGTTGCACGATTGCGAATAAATTCATGCGTAATCTCCGCTTCCACTTCATATTCTGTAACTCCCGGTTTCACAAATTTTAATATACGGTTAAAAGCTTTTTCGGTAATGGAGATTGCATTTATTATTAATGCAATTTCAGTTTCACTTTTAATGCTGCGAAGCGCATGCATAATTTTCGCAGCTCTTTCATAATGATGAAGAGGAAATCTTTTCATCAACTCATGTGCGAACCGATAATTTTTATAAGGCACTTCAACCACAGCACGATCGTGTTCATTCAAATTCAGGTAAACATTTTCGGCATAACACATTATGGTGTTGAGCACTGAATTGAATTCTGTATTCCACAAAACATTTTTTATCCCTGATGCTTTGGTTCCTTCTTCCTGTAAATATTTTTTTCCTTCCCACACTGCAATCGTTTCATTTGTTTGGCGCAGAAAAAGAACTTCGCGGTATTCTTCTCTCGGGCAATCAGGATAAATCATGAGCATTGAATCTTCCTGATCAATTCCGGTGAGATAAAAAATATCGGCATCCTGCCGCCACATAAATTGCCCGTCAGCACTGCGGGGAAACTGATCGTTGCTCATAAAAATTGCAACTGAGTTGGGTTTTATTTGAGCTGCAAATTTTTTTCTGTTTTCAATAAAAAGTTTGGAATCAATTGGATCGTATTTCATTTTAAAATCATTTTGGTATTAAAAAATAAAATGCAAGAACTAAGTCTTGCATTTCTTATTTAAGCGAACGCAATGTTAGCAATCATTGATTCAAAACAATATTGGTTTCATACTTTTTTCCTTCATCACTAATAATTCTTATGTGATAAAGACCTGCAGGAAGATCGGAAACGGAAACTTCAACTCCTTCAGCAGAAAGTTTCTCACGGTAAACAATCATACCAACAGTATTGATAATTTCCATTTCACATTCCTTGCTGAATGGATTTACCACAGTAAAATTTCCTGTGGATGGGTTTGGCATCACATAAGGAAGATTAACCGTTTCATCATCATCAGTAAGTTGCTGGCGGTAATTATTAATTAGAAAACAGTTGTAAGGATCTGCAGGGAAATTGTAGTTGTAGAGCACCTTAAAAGAATCAAGTTTGTCTCGGTATTGATCAATCAATGAAGTATAGGCAGGATCAAAGATGAGATTGATATTTTGCTGTGGATCATTCGTGAGATCAAAAAATTCTTCCGTAGTACTTGTGCATTCAGTCCATATGTATTGGTAATTCCATGAACGAACCGAAAGCATGGTAGGATAGCCATCAAATGTTCCGTTTTTTCTTAAGTACTCATAAAAGAATTGGTCACGACTCTTGGAACCATCGTACAATTTCTTGAGTGAGAATCCATCAAGATTATATGGTGTGGCATCAATATTCGCAGCCTCTAAAACAGTTGGCAACAGATCGGTATTGAGAGAAAATTCATCGCTTACAACTGAGCCGGCTGTAAACCATGCGGGATATCTTATGAAGAGTGGAATGCGTGTGCAGGGTTCATAAGAAAGTCGTTTTGAATACAGGGTATGTTCTCCGTATGCGAACCCGTTATCACTGGTAAATACAATCATGGTACTATCAAGAATTCCCTGATCTTCTAATGCATCAATAATTCTTCCCAAACCATCATCAATGCCCTTCATTAGTTCAAAATATAATTTATACTGTCGGGATAAACTATCTTCTATGATTCTGTGGTCACCGATTTTATCAAGGTTTGAAGGATAATCATCAGGATATGGATAAACATTTCCAGGATTTGGCATTACTTCATTTGAGTAAAGATTTTCATATCCGGGTTGAGGAATTTTTACATCATGCGTAGCATAGTATCCAATCCACAAATAGAAAGGCCTTGGAGCATTATTAATAAACCAAACAGCTGTATCAGTAAGCACCGTTGTGCAGTGCTGATTAATATGAAATTTATTAGTGAATGTAAAGTATTTCGTATAATAATCCGGGAGCATTGCTAACCAGTAATCATATCCCGGAAGAGGGGCAACAGTATAGAATTTTCCAAGCAAACCACAATAATATCCTGAGTCATGTAAAATGCTTGCAACAGTTGGAATATTGATATCGGGGTCTGTACCATTGTCAACTGCTCCATTCTTATGTGGGTATAAACCGGTTACCATTGTTGCGCGAGCAGGAGTACAAAATGAATTTACAGCAAAATGATTTCTGAAATTAACTCCTTCATCAATGATGCGGTCAATATTCGGACTTTGAAAAAATGATGGTCCAAAATTCTTTCCATATGTATCCCAACGGGCATCGTCAAGTACAAAGTAAATTATGTTGGGTTTTGCAGCACTTGCCAGAGTTGTAAAATAGGAATCTACCGTCCAAATATTATCTGCTACTTTACAAGTACTTGCTTCATAAGTATAGGTTGAACTTGCCTGTAAACCTGTAAGAACAACATTATTAATATCAGTTGTAAAGAAGTATATCCATGCACCCCCATTGTAGCTATACCTGATTCTTATTGAATCAAAACTACAAGGCGCAGTTAAATTTATTTTTACTGAGCTGGAACTTAAAACATCAACATTAATAATGGATGGCAGGGTACACGAAATGGTTGTTCCTTTCTTTTTGCTAAAGGTACTTTTGGTACCGTCAGGGCATTTTGATCTTACTGCAAATTGATATTGGGTATTAGCCATAAGATTATTGAAAACATAAAAAGTATCGTTGATAGCATTTATGATGTTACTCCAGGTACCACCTACCTTTTTATATTTCAAACTATAGCTTGAAGTATTTGCAACAGGTTTCCAGTTAAGTTGTTCTGAACAGGAAGTTATATTAGTAACTGAAAGGCCGGTTGGTGCTGTTGCTGTACAAGTTTGAGAGTAGCTTTTTTCAAAAGATGAAAATAGAATACATGCAATTAGTAGCTTATAAAATTTAGTCATGATATTTTTATGTTTATTAAAACTTTTGTAAAGGTAATTTTTTTGGATAGAATCAAAAAAGATTGTAAAGCATTTGCTAAAGAGAAAAGTATGTAAGTTGATTCATACGCGATTCCAATTATTTTGGTTCTTAAAAAAAAGACCAAAGGCTAATTATTTCAATCACTTGTTAATACGATTGTTATCTTCTACATTTGCCGCTCCAAAAAAATTAGCAGCACAGAATGCCTACAGTACAACAAATGGTTCGCAAGGGAAGAATTGCGATTGAAAACAAAAGTAAATCTCGCGCCCTTAATTCAAGCCCCCAAAAACGTGGAGTTTGTACACGTGTGTATACCACAACCCCAAAGAAACCAAACTCTGCTTTGAGAAAAGTAGCTAAAGTTCGCCTTGTAAATGGCATTGAAGTTATATCCTACATACCCGGAGAAGGACATAACTTGCAAGAGCACTCAATCGTGTTGATCAGAGGTGGACGTGTGAAGGATTTGCCTGGCGTTCGTTATCACATAGTGCGTGGTGCATTGGATACGGCAGGTGTTAATGACAGAAAGAAAAGCCGTTCAAAGTATGGAACAAAAAGACCTAAAGCTGGAGCAGCAGCAGCAGCGAAGAAAAAATAATTAATAAACACAAGAGCAAATTTTAATAATTCTTAATTCTGTTTGAAATAAAATCATGAGAAAGTCCCGCGCTAAAAAAAGACCACTCGATCCCGATCCAAAGTATAATGATCAAATGGTAACCCG
>JAJAYG010000481.1 GCA_026786335.1 Chitinophagales bacterium
AAGATTCATTTCTCTTCCTTGCAAATCATAAACACGAATGCTGACATCTTTCGATGGCTGCTAAATTAATGTTGAGATAATTTTAGACTGCAAGTAATCCCATATATACTTGTATCCTTCTCACTTGTAATTTTTTCGAAGCCAGATGAGAAATCTCTAATTGACTCAAAATACCATTCAGCTCCTACAGGTGCGAATAATTGAGCCCTCACTGAATTGCAGAATATCAAAATAATCAATAAAAAAATGGCGAGTAGTTTTTTCATAAGAATAGATTTAGTTTAACGTATCCATTTTTTGGGATCTCGTTTGTGATGATAGATCGCCCAAACTTTAATCACGTTCTCCTCTGCAGAATAAATAATTTTGAAAGGAAATCTAATAATATTGCAACAGCGAAAAATTTCGTGATAGACCGAAAAGGATTCAGGGTTTTCTTTCACAAGTTCTAATTGTTGTTCTGCTTCTTGAAGAAATTCTTCTACTAAACCTTTTCGCTTCCCTTCATACCATTCATAACTTTCTTGCAGATCATCCTGCGCAGCTTCGGAATATTCGAGCATCAATTTCATCTCTTTCGATTCTGAATATTTTCTTTCACTTGTTCCCAAGATAAAAATTTCATTCTTCCTTCTTCATAAGCTTTTCTGCGAGCAATTAATTCTTCTATTTGTGTTTCGGTTAATGAAGGTGATGCGCTTTCATCAGAAATACTTTCCCAAATTATTTCTGCTGCTTTAATTCGTTCATCAACAGGTAGCATTAATATGTCATCAATTGGATTGCTCATGCTGTTTTGTTTTTTCAAAGTTAAGAATTATCAAACTTAAAAAATCATTTGGTAAACTTAGAGCAGGTGTGAATTAAGAGCATTGCAAAAAAATAAACTGAGCAATCAAAAAATGAAGAGCAGTTTTTTCAGGATGATAAAATTTAGAATCCTCAACAACAATTCTCAATCCCCCTTGAATATTTTTTCAATCGAAAGTTTGAGTTTCGGAATTTCGGTTCTCACTGTATCCCACACTATAGAATAATCAGTTCCGAGATAGTCGTGAATGAGTTTGTCTCTCATGCCAGCAATTTTCCTCCACTCGATTGTGTTCCATTTAAACTTAATGTCTGCCGGAATCTTCTTGGTGTTCTCGCCAATTCTCATCAATGCATTTTCGGCAAGGCGCTTGAAATCTTCATTGTCGAGAAATTGGGTTTTGGTTATTTCAGCAGGGAATTTCTGAAAGAGGTAATTGCATTCATCAAGAATATTTTCGATAAATTGCTCATACTCTTTATACATACTCCACTTCGTTTAATACAAAAGATCGCAAGCGCTTGTTTAAACCATTCTGCGTAGCAACTTCGACTTTTTTTCCGGGAAACATTTTATCAAGCAACCAGCATACATTTAGGAAATTATCGAGTGTGGATTTATCTTCTTGCAACTGAATGAGAATATCAATGTCGCTGTCATCTCGTTGCTCATTGCGAACATAAGAACCAAACAAACCAACCTTGCTTACACCAAAGTTTTCGATGGTTGCTTTGTTTTGCTTTAATTTCCCGATAATGATTTGCTTATTGAGTTGCATAATGTTTACGCTTGTTCTTCTGCAAATTTAAGAATACGATTTTCATTTCCATTGTGGATGCTTTTCTTCGCTCATCCAATCGTATGAAACGCAAACCGAGTTTTCTCATCAGCATTTTCCAATTTCAAAACACCACGCGGGCAAACAGCAGAACACACGCCGCAACCCACACAGGAGGAGCGCACAATATTTTCTCCGCGTTGTGCATAGGCGCGCACATCAATTCCCATTTCGCAATAGGTGGAGCAGTTGCCGCAGGAAATGCATTGACCACCATTGGTAGTAATTCTGAATCGCGATTTAAATCGCTGTACAAAACCTAAGTAAGCAGCAAGCGGGCAACCGAAGCGGCACCACATTCTGTTTCCCATCAGCGGATAAAATCCTGTACCCACAACACCAGCGAAAATGGAACCGATCAATAATCCATAAACACGGTGGAGGATTCTTGTTTCATAACCCAAAATTTTATTGCCCGAAAAATAATTTGCAAGTGTAAAAGCAGTCATCACCACTGCAAAAACAAAAACGGAGTGAACGATCCATCTCTCAATTTTCCATGCCCGCAAAGATTTATCTGAGAGTTGCCTGAATGGATCGCCCAATGTTTCGGCCAATCCGCCGCAGCCGCAAACCCATGAACAATACCATCGCTTTCCAAAAAAATAAGTAAACACAGGAACAGCAATGATAATAAGTAGGATACCCCATATTAGCATAAACCAACCAATGGTGCCGCTTGCAATCATTTGTTTGAGATTCCAATCGTAAAAAAAAGTATAGTTGAGTGGCCAAATGTTTTTAAAATCGTACCACGGCTTATTGAGTGCAACTAATATCTCGGGGATAATGAAAGCAAGTGTCGTTTGAAAAAACATTACACTCGCGGTGCGCACCTGCTGGTACAAATTGCCATGATACTTGAGCATCATCCGCACACCCATCACCAGTACTGCAACTGTGTAAAGAAAGCCATAAAGAAACCACTGGCTTGCATCACTTCCTTTCAAAAAGTTACTTACAGGATCAACTAAAATTACCCAGTTAACAATGTATTCAGGTGCGAAATAGAGAATAAGATAAAATGTTATCATCAATGTTCCTGCAATCATTGCCATCCAGCCACGAGCATTTAACTTATTAAAGAAAATGCCATTATGCTTAATGCCGGGGTCTTTTACTCCGAATCTGGCCGTAATAAACAATGCTGCTCCCGATAATAAAAGCAGCATGATGATGCTTAGCAATAGCACATTATTATCGCGAACCCAACCTGTGCACGAGATTTTTGAAATATTAAAAGTGTAATCGTTGTAAAGAATATCGGCCCACATTTTATTTCGCTTGGTGCTCTTATTGTAGTTGTGAATTGATTCTCTGAAATCATGCACAAAAGAGAAAACAGAATTGTATTCTTTGTTCAACATCCAGGTAATGGCCGGTGCAACTTGTTCTATATGTTGTTCGTTGTTGATGCCGCTTAAAATTCCATCAGTGGTTAATTTGTAGTGATTGCCAAATAGTGTAGAGAGAAACAATATGAGTGCAGCCACGAGCAAGCCGATGCCTATATTCATTGTATGCTTCCTGTTTATATTTTGACTGCTCATGTATTTTATTTAATGGTGTTAATTAAAATTTATTGG
>JAJAYG010000482.1 GCA_026786335.1 Chitinophagales bacterium
AAAATATACCATGCATTATTTGCATTGCTTGCAATGGAAGTATTCAAAAACAAATCCCCATTTGCAGGGTTTCTAACCACGATTTCAGATTGTAAGTTGTTTACCGACATTGACCTTATTCTTGCTGTTCTAAAAACATCAAGCGTTTGTTGAGGTGCTGTTGCTAAAAGTCCTATTCCTACTTTATCACCTGTTGGAATAATTGTAAGATTGCCGCTTGCATCGGTTTTAAAATCTGCCCAAACTCCTAATGCAGGATCAATATTATATGTCTGAGAGATTCTGAATTGTGGAGCATCGACATTATCATAAACATGCAACCTTCGCTGTGGCCCATTGAATACATCAAAGATGTTCATTTTAAAAACTGTTCCTATTCCGGTTAGGCCTATGTTATCAATAAGAAATTTAGAATTGAAGTTGTCATTATCATCTCGCGTATTAATATGAAAAAAGATTTTTGGTCATGTTCATCTAACATATCGGCACATAACCTTGCAAGGTTAAATTCAACCGGCGGGCTCTCGTCATAATCGTAATTTGCAAAATCAATTTGGGCAGTGCACAAATGAGTTTTAGAATACCGAGAGCCTCTTATTTTTATTCCTGCACTTGAACTTGTTTCAAACTGACTTCTAAATTCTGCTACAACATAATTTCCCTCTGCCGAAATCAGATTCTGTTCACTACCTGCAACAAGGAGTTTTGGTTTCTTAAGAATTGGACCAAAACCATTTGGATCGGGGCCACCACTTTTACCAATGCGCACCATGCCCGGGTTAGCGATTAAAGCAACTGGTGTTATAAAATTTTCATCATAGATTCTCATGCGCTCGGTATTGGGTGAAGTATTGAAAATGATTGCTCCATCATTTTGAAAAGTTTCTAATGAAATATTATTTGAACCAGAAGTGTTATCATTTTTAATGTTAAAAATTTGTGTGCCACCGCCACTGCCAATGTACATGCGCCATGCTTGAATAAGTGTGGTTGGTGATTGCGTGCGAAAAACTTCACCTAAGCCAAATGCTCCTACACCACTTTGCGCTGTGGTAAGGTTGGTGTTGATATGAAGGGCAGAGGAGATGTTTTGATTGGCAGTATTAAAATCTCCAAACCCGACTCCAGTTACTGTACTTGTAGTCCAGCCAATAATACCATTACCTGTTACGTTACCAAACTGGAAAGACTGTGCATAGTTCATCTTAACTGACAAAAGAATTATGCCTATTGTGAATGCTAATAGCATTTTATTTCGCAAATTTTTCATGTGATTTTGATTTTTACTGTTTAACAAACTTTTGATTGATATTTTGTTTGGCAGATTGTAACTGAAGAACATAGATTCCATTTGTGAAATCTGAAACATTAATTCTCATAGGGGAAGTAAAAGCATCAGCTGCTTTATAGCAGAGATTTCCCAGAACATCATAAATGGAAATCTCCTTTATTTTACTTCCCCTAATCTCAATCCATTCTCTCGCTGGGTTTGGAAAAATTTGGATCGAATTATTCACCACTTGTGAAATGCCGGTTATGCAACTCAAGGAATTACTTAATCTGAAGTAGCTCTCATTGAAATTAGGTAGCCCAGCTTGTGTTGAATGCAGAATTAGGTTGACTGAAAATAAATTTAAATTGCATGAAACACCGGATGAGTTTGGTAAATCTATTACTGAAATGAATGAATCCAAAGCCACAGTGTGATGTACATAAAGCTTTCCATTAGAACAATTTGATAAGTATCTATAACCATGATCTATCAAATTACTTATTAATGATTTGGAATTTAGTATAGTTAAGGAATCATTTGACCCGACATCATATTGATAAAGCAAGCAGCATGAATTTCCGATATAGAGTTTAGAATTATCTGGAGAAAAACAAACCGCATAATTGAAATTCGTACTTGTAGAGAGTGTGATCCTATTTGATATCGTTCCGGAATAACTATCAAAATCAAACAACTCAACTCGTTTTGCATTGGTATCTGTAACCGAGCATAATTTTTTTCCATCTGGCGAAAATTTAATTGGTCCATTCATTTGTCCCAGAGCATTATTCATATTTGGAAATCCAATTGCACTTTCAACAGCATTCGTATCAATACCATTCGATGTAACCAGGTAAGCACGGAAGTGATTATTGTTTACTTCATGTCCTATCACCCAAACACTCGTATCATTACAATGATTAACAGCAGCGAGTTTTTCGGTGCAAGGGGCAAAGAGTAAAATATTTTTTTGATTATTTACAACATCACCGTTGCCATCATCGAGATTCATATCCACCACAGAATACCTCATTCCATTTGCTCCATAATTTTCTGCTTCGTCAGTAGTAAAGAGATAATAGAGATTTGGCGAGATCGGTTTTGGAATAATCAATGCTTCCTGTGTGCTGCTGCCGTTAGCTCCTCCAAGCAAGCCGTTACCATTCGGCATTACGTGATGCAAGCGATTCCATGCTGTTCTTCCATCACTATAAAATAAAAGATTCCCATCCAAGTCAGAAATTGTTGCGCATCCTTCGTTTGTATAAAGTTGACCGTTAGTATCGGCAACAGCAGTACCACTGCTGAAATCTATACCCGCGCCATTTCCAAAGTACCAGTGCCACGCTCTTTTCGACTCAGGATTTTGTGAGTAGCAATAATGAATTGTGAAGAGGAAGAAAAGAATAATAATTTTCATAATAGATGATTTTTTAGTGTGTGATTAAAATTTTTTGTTTAAATTGAAATTTGGAAGATTGAACCTAGAGAAAGTAAATCCCTGAGGTCAAATCTTTAATGGTCAGAAAAATTTCTGAATTCCCGTTGTGAATACTTCTTTGAACAATAGTTCCCTGAGCATTCAGAAGCGAAACGGAGAACTCTTCAGCAGGTACATCATCAAGTTGAATATGCAGCAGGTCTGCGGTAGGGTTCGGGAAAACATTTATCGGGTTATTCCCAATCAATTCATCAATGCCAACAGAAAGGCACTGCAAAGAATCGGTGCTAAGGCAGACATCATCTACATAATAGTAGGCGCGACAAATAGGAAAACTTCCGATGAGCAGAGTATCAGTATGTACA
>JAJAYG010000483.1 GCA_026786335.1 Chitinophagales bacterium
CTATTACGAAATTTGAGTTTACTTGATATACCCGATAGTGGAGAACTCCAAATTTTTGATAAACTCTTAAATTTTCCATTATTACCAAATCAAAATAATTATTTGCCTTATCCTAAATTGACCGTTGTTTTTCAACAACTCTTTTTGTGGCCGCATTTAACAAATAAAAAAAATATTTTATTGGCGTTAGATAAAAAATCAACCTCATATCAACACAATCTTAATTATTTTGATGAATTGGTTGGTGTTCATGAAGTTTCGAATTTTATTCCTTCCATTAAAATATTTCCAAATCCTGCAACCGATCAATTGCAAATTAATTTTCCAGCGTTTGATTTTTGGAGAATAGAAATCTTTGATCAGCTTGGTTTAAAAGTTTTGAATTTCAATTCAGGTTTTATCAATCAACACAATCAGTCGATTGCTCTTGCATCGGGTGTTTACGTTATCAGAATCACTTCACAGAATAAAAATTATTCTCAAAAAATTATTATTAACTGATTCTACAGAATGGAAAGTGCATTCGATCAACTTGCCAAAGATTATGATGCATCATTTACAAATACACCAATCGGAAAGTTGCAACGCAACCGAGTTCATTGTTTTTTAAATGAAAGTTTGAAAGTAAATACAAAAACAATTCTTGAAATTAATTGCGGTTCAGGCAAAGATGCATTTTGGCTGGCAGAAAAAGATTTGCAGGTAACTGCCACAGATGCATCAGCAACAATGATTGAGGTAGTGAAAAGAAAAAGTACTGTGGAGGGAAGATTAAATTCAGTCACCGCGATTCAACTTTCATTCAGTGAATTAAAAAAATATTTTGGTGAGCTAAAATTTGACTTCATCTTTTCCAACTTCGGCGGATTGAACTGCGCCTCGCCCCAAGAACTTACAAAACTTGCAAATGATTTTTCTTCCTTGCTAAATGAAAACGGGAAATTTATTGCAGTAGTGATGGGAAAAAAATGTTTATGGGAAAGAATTTATTTTAGGTGGAAAGGAAAACCAAAGCAAGCAATGAGAAGAAATTCAAAACAAAAATTGGAAGTAAGAATTGGTGATGCAATTATTTCAACGTGGTATTATTCTCCTGCTGAATTCAGTAAAATATTTTCTGTATCCTTTGATGTGGTGAAGATAAAACCGGTAGGATTATTTATTCCGCCATCTTATTTGAATTCATTTTTTGTAAAGAAAAACTGGTTGCTTGCAATTTTAAATGTTGCCGAGAAAATATTTTCATTTTCGTGGCTTAGTGATTATGCCGATCATTATTTTATTGAGTTGAAAAGGAAAAATTAGTTTTACCTGCAATGAATGCACCACTGAAAATTCTTTTCACACACGCTTATTTTCTTGAAGAGGATGTAAATGAACAAAAGATCTTGAAGCCCTACGTTCCATTGGGTATTCTTTCCATCTCAGCTTATTTGCAAGAACATGGATTCGAGAATGAAGTTTATGATTCTACTTTTTCTTCCTTCCAAAAATTAGCAGAGCATCTTTTCGAAACAAAGCCAAATGTCATTGGCATTTACACCAACCTGATGACGAAGCTGAATGTGATCAAACTCCTACACTTCATCAAACAAAATATTCCAACAACAAAAATAATTTTGGGCGGACCGGAGGTAACACACCACGCAGAAAAATTTCTTAAGCAAGGTGCAGATGTAATTGTGATTGGTGAAGGCGAACAAACAATGCTGGAGTTGTGCGCAGCCGTGTCTGACACCTGCGTGAGCAATGAAGCGGAAGGCGTGTCTGACACTATTACCAACCCAATCAAAAATAATTTTAATGAAGCAATTAACAGTATCACCGGCATTGCATTTCTCGATTCAAAAAATGAATTAATAAAAACCCCCCCGCGTGAAAAAATAAAAGACATCAGCACGCTTCCTTTCCCTAATAGAAAAAAAGTAAACCTCCAGTTATATTTTGATGCATGGAAAAATAAACATTGTGCAAGTGCAATTTCAGTAAGTACCATGCGCGGTTGCCCTTACACCTGCAAATGGTGCAGCCGTGCTGTTTATGGAGAAAGTTATAGAAGAAGAAGTGCAGCAAAAGTTGCACAAGAAATTGAGTTGCTTCAAAGGGAATATTCATTTGATACCATTTGGTTTGTTGATGATGTGTTTACCATCTCTCATAAATGGCTCAAGGAATTTTATAATGAATTGAATCACAGAAAAATTTCTGTCCGCTATGAATGCATCACGCGTGCCGACAGAATGAATGAAGAAGTAATTCAGTTGCTGAAAGATTCCGGTTGTTTCAGAGTTTGGATAGGAGCCGAGAGTGGCTCGCAAAAAGTAATTGATGCAATGGATCGCAGGGTAGATGTTGAGCAAGTGAGTGAAATGATTCGACTCTCAAAGAAGAATGGAATTGAAGCCGGCACTTTCATTATGTTAGGTTATCCCGGAGAGGATGATGAAGATGTGAAGCAAACTTTGCAACACTTAAAAAATTCTGATCCCGATTATTATACCATCACTGTTGCTTACCCGATCAA
>JAJAYG010000484.1 GCA_026786335.1 Chitinophagales bacterium
ATCAGATTGGTCGCTGCATCCGTTTGCATCCGTGATTTGCACTGCATAGTAACCGCCTTGAACGGGAATATATGTTTGTGCAGTTGCTCCAGGAATAATTGCCAGGTTATTTATTGCACTTCCGAAATACCATTGATAAGTAGCAGCACCTATTGATGAGTTGAGCATAAATCCATCAGTTGTTATTTCAGGCGTACCGGGATTTACTGTTACAACAATTGCTGAAGATGCATGTGGCATTGCTCCGTTGTAACTTGCTTCGCAAACATAACTTCCGCTTTCAGTTGCAATCAATTCATTCGATGTTGCGCCATTGATTGCAACTGCATTTCTTTTCCATTGATAAGTATAACACGGTTTTGTTTCTGTAGTATTTAATTTCACTGATCCGCCATTGCAAAATGTTACAGCACCTTGCGCAACAATTACCGGCGCTTCTTTAATCGTGCTTACACGAGCCCACACCGAATAACTTCTCGCAGGCAAATCAATATAAATCTGATTGCTGCTGTTGACGATTGCATAATCAAAATTCGATTTGCCAAGTACATCAACTAATGTATCTCCCTGTTGCAAATGATATGGAGCAGAAGTATTGACTTCGATATCAACCTTCAATGGATTTTCTGAAAAATTTATTGCCACCACCACATCACGATTCGGTAAACAAGTATTGCTTGTGTTTGAGAGTTGATAGATGAGTGAAGTGCTTGCGCCGCCGCTTGAATATGTTGCAGAGTAAGGCGACCCAATGCGACTGAGATATTCAACATCCTGTGCGCCCTGTATAAAATCATAATGCGCACTCAGCAATGCATTCATCTCACTCGTATAGGTTGGATGATCGCTGTTATAATAATCACTCCAGTAAATACAAGGTATTCCAACAACAGGATTGGTGATAATGTATGCGTAAGCAAGAATAGGATCATTATCTACACTCTGCGATGCTTCTCTAAAATCATGATTGTTTACGAACGTAACTATATTCTTCCTGTAAGTTCCATTACTTGAATGCATGCCGCAATTGAAAACATTGCGCACATCATTTCCAAATGCATCACATGCATCGCGCAGACATGATTGTAAATTAAAATCAAACAGACTGTAATTGATTGAGTTTTTTGTTTCGGTATCCATGTAACTGTAAACATCATTCAATCTTGTATTCAATGTTGCAGCATCGAAATCATAACTTTCACCTACTACCATTTTAGGATCGTATCCTGCATAATGAAGATAGTCGAGCAAATTGCCTGTGTATTCAGGAGTAAAATTTTTAACAGCATCAATTCGCAATCCCTGCATGCCGAAGTTTTGCATCATCCATTTTGTCCATGCATTGAGTGTATCTGCTGCTGATGAAACAGTGTGATCCATATCATAGTAAAAAAGCATTGCATCCCAATCGCCACACAAGCAAGTTGGATTTCCATTGGGTTTAAAGTCGAGGTAATTCATATCACCTCTTGTACTTTTCATTTCAGTAAAGTCAGTGGCTGTTTGGTATTGAACTGAAGATTGAATGTCGGAATTATTTCCTGCATACCACAAGCCGTAAATAAAATGATCGCTGTAATTTCCATCTACATTCGTTATGGTGATGTACATGGTATCAGCAGCAGAAAAATAATCAGTAGAAGAAATGGTGAGTGCAAATTCATCAGTGCCGCAACCACCGTTATCAATAGTTGCATTCATATCTCTTCCTAATTGATAAAAATTATTTAGCTCACTGCAATCACCGCCGCCATTTGGTTCCGACTCTGTTAGATCACCGAGATTTGAAGTCGTGATTTTTTTAGTATTGATTCTGAACGTATATGGCTTGCTGTAATAATCAGTACTGGCTGATGCAGAATGTACTTTAAAATAATAAGTTCCTGTTCCTAATCCTGTGTTTCCTCCTATGGGAAGTGTGCAGCGAAAACGATCTGAAGGATAACATGCATCGCCGCTGTTGTGTTTGGTAAGGTTGTAATTCTCAATCCAACCTTCGACTGCAGTATTTTTTTCCCACAAACCACCGTTGCGGTGATTGTAAACCATATCGGCAATGGGCACTATGTTGTATTTGTTTAATGAATCCACCAATGAATGAATGCGGGTTTCATTTCCAAACTGAGTGCTGGTGGGTGAAATACCAAGATCGAAATAATCTTTTACATCATAACCATTGCTGATGCTTCCGCTTGAAGTTTTGCTCATGGGAGGCAACCAAATGTAATTGAACCCTGCATCGTGCAGCACTTTTGTTTTTTGTGCAATGGTATCAACCCACCATTTTCCATTGGCAGTTTTAGGATAATCCCAATACCATCCTTGCAGCATAATATCCTGTGAAAAAAGCATCGTGAGATTAGAACTTATAAGAAAGCAGGTGAGGAGAATTTTCTTTTTCATTGCGATTAAAATATTTCGCTGCTAAATTCTACTTTTTTATGGAAGGAAGAAATGCTTTCACCTGTGAGAGATTTTTCAATCAGATTTTAAATCACTTCATTCTTTTCCTTCAACATCTTATAGATGGTTGATTTGCCAATGCCGAGTTTCTCTGCAGTGAGCACTACATTGTTATTATATTTTTTCAAGTAGTGAGAGATGATTTTGAACTCGTATTCCTCAAGCGTTGCTTCTTCACCAATCAAATTATTCATGAA
>JAJAYG010000485.1 GCA_026786335.1 Chitinophagales bacterium
CAGTAGATGCGCGTGAGTTGTTTATTCATTTCATTTCCTTTCCAATAAGCTCCTGCAAAAGAAGAGAGCTTTACTGCATTTATAAATCATGTGTTTGGAATATGCGGGCCACGGCAGAGATCAGTAAAATTTCCCTGCTGATAAAAAGATATTTCACCATCATTCAATTCATTTATAGTTTCAATTTTATACGCATCACCTTTTTCCGAAAAATATTTTAAAGCTTCGGCTTTAGAAACATCTTTGCGTTGGTAGGCGCTGTTTGTTGCAGCAAGTTCAGCCATTTTTTTTCCAATCTTAGTCAAATCGTCGCTGCTTATTTCTTTGCCACCTAAATCAACATCGTAGTAAAATCCATTATCTACCGGCGGACCATATCCAAATTTAATTCCCGGGTAAAATGATTCTAATGCCTCAGCCATTAAATGAGCAGTTGAATGCCAGAAAGTCGACTTGCCTTCTTTAACATCCCAGCTTAAAAGATTAAGTGTAGCATCTTCAGTTATTGGTTTAAATGCATCCACAACTTTATCATTCACTTTGGCAACCAATATTTTTTTTGCCAATCCTTCACTTATTGATTTGGCAATTTCGAGTGCAGTAATTCCTTGTGCATATTCCCTTATGTTTCCATCGGGGAAGGTGATTTTAATATTGCTCATGTTAAAAATTAATTCAAATTATGCTGTAAAGATCGTTCAGAAAATTTTTTGTAGCCTTCATTTCCAACGAATATTTGTTTGATTATTTGGCTGTAATGTTTTCTAATTCCTTTTTGGCCAACTCATAATCGGGCTTTAAAGATATTGCCTTCCTGAAATCTGAAGCCGCCTGCTCTTTGTTTCCTTTATCCTCTGAAACCAAACCACGATAATAATATGCATCGGCATAAGATGGTTTTACCTTAATTGTAAAGTCGAACATGCGATAAGCTTTATCAAGTGAATCTTGCCTTACGTAAATGAAACCAAGATTGAAGTATGCATTTTCAAACTGAGGGTTTTTTTCAATTAGCTCCTGATAAACGTCTTTTGCTTTCTTGTAATTCTCATTTGCCAGATCATCTTTATTTTGATCAAAAAACTGATCACCTCGATCCTGATAAAATTTTGCCTTATCATAATAAGCTTCATCACTCGTGCTGTCAATTCTAATGGCATTATCAAAATATTGTGCTGCTAACTGACTTGGCTTATTACTATGCAATAAACCCAATTGAACATAAGCATCATAAAAATCAGAGTTAACTGATACTGCTTTTTGGAAAGAAGCAATTGCTCTTGCCGTATCACCCATTTCTTTCAGATTAAGTCCTCTTACAAAATAAATATCAGCATTGTACTTATTAATTTCTTCTGCCTTTGAAAGCTGGATGAGTGAACTTGAATATTCTCTTTGAAAGAAATATACTTTGCTCAATTTCAAGATCGCATCTTCATTTTGGGGGTCACGTTCAAGAATTTGGTTGTAGGCATCAACTGCTGCATCTGCAGATCCACTGGTAAGAGCGAGGTCAGCCATACCGAAGTAATACTTTAGGTTTGATGAATCAAGAGCTATTGCCATTGACAGATCTTTAAATGAAGCTTTCAAATTCCCGCTTTGTAAAAACACACCACTTCTTAAAAAGTAATTTTCAGAAGCATTAGGATCATTTTTAATTCTTTCAGTAAGTGCTTTTATCTGCGGATCTGAAAGATCAGCATTTGATAAAGTATCTGCATCAATTTTCGGAGCAGTTGAATTTTGTTTGCATGAAATGAAAGAGTAAAAAAATGAAATGGTAATTAATGTAATTAAAAACTTCATTCTGCAAAGCTAAACATCCAAGCATGTTTCTTTTCATGTAACAGTCAAATAATATAAATCACTTCTCTTTTAATGTTGCTGACAATGTGATATCACCACTTTAAAGCGGCAGTATTAATAGTAATCGACTGCTTGTTTGCATGCTTAAAGTAATGATTGGAAGGAAATAAAATTGTTAATGACTTCCCCAACATGATATTTGATTTTGCATAAGGCCTTAATTTTTATTAAAAACGATAACGCAATGTTGACAATACTTTTTTGAGGACACTCAGTGTTGCTTGTTCATAATTAAAAACACAATATGAAGTATCAATATTGAAACATGTGCCGTACAGGTTACCTGTCAGAAGTAAATTTTAACTTAAACAAAAACACCTATGAAAAATTTTCTTTCAATTACTTTAATGCTTTTATCTATCGTAATGATGGCTGAAAGTTCAAGTGCTCAAACAGTAAATTGGGCAAAAACGTATGGAGGACCTTTGAAGGACAAAGGCAGAGATATAGGAATAGACCAGGATGGTAATCTTTATGTAACTGGTTTCTTTACTGACTCTGCTCAATTTGGCAGTATTGTACTTCACAGCGTTAGCGAACAAGTAGATGAGGACATTTTTATTGCAAAATTTGACCCTGATGGAAACCCCATTTGGGCACATAGTTTAGGTAACGGCACGAGTGTGCATACTGATTTTCCTTTTGGGTTTACAGTTAACCGCGATGGTATGATTGCTCTTACCGGCAGATGCTCCAACTATATTAAATTTGACAAAGGTGATTCGATTCCGGTATCGGGTGAAAACAATATGTTCTTGTGTGTATTTGATACAGATGGAAATTTATTATGGTCAAAAGTTGGCGGAATACTGGATGAGTCAAATCCTGGAACTGGATCCTACATGGATGATTTGGGCAATATTTATATTACCGCAAATTATTCGGGTGAAGGAAATATTTTTAATGATGTAATTATTCCTGATTCAATTTCGCAACATCACATGTTTGTTGTTTGTTATGATCTAAACAAAAACCTGAAATGGTTGAAGGTTTATGATTCTGAAACAAGATTACAATCACGCGATATAGTTAGCGACCACAATGGCGGCGTTCTTATCGGAGGAAATTATTCAAATACAATGGTATTTGGCAACTATTCCTTTACTTCAAAAGGTGAAGATGATGGATACATTCTAAGACTTAATTCAACCGGAGAACTTATATGGGCTAAAACATTTGGTTCAACAGCAGCCGAATCTTACGAAAGTGCTTATTCAATGAACACTGACTTGTTCGGTAATTTTTATGTAGTAACAACTTTTCAAAATGATATAGATTTTGATGGGAATACTGTTGTTACAGGTTTGTTACATAATATCGGGATTGCCTCTTATGATCTTGATGGAAATTTCAGATGGATGAATACCATTAGAGGAAATAAAGACAGTTCTGATTTTAGTGTATTCTGTTTAAGTACCATTTCAGAAAATAATGTAATTGTTAGCGGTTGTTTTGATGGCATCGATACGGTTGGTGGATCCATTATAATAAAACCCTTTGGAGCTAATCCTTACATACACGATGCATTCTATGCTGCTTTTAGCCCTTATGATGGAGAAGTTCAGTGGGCAATTAGTACTGGTGGAATTAGTTCCGATTCCAACTATGGATTAACCGGTAACAATACTGGTTATGCATATGGTACGGGTAGCTATAGAAACAAAGGACAATTTGGTCCTTACCTGCTTATTTCTTACGGCGATGCAGATGCATTTATGCTTAAATTGGAAGAAGGAATTGCTACCTCTGCTGAATCAGCTCCAGCTGTTCTTCCACTTATGACTTTTCCAAATCCAACAAACGGTGATTTAAATATTATTATACCGGCAAAGGTCACAACATTAAAAGTGGTTAATGCATTGGGTCAGGTGGTATATTCAAAATATGTTAAGAGCGATTCAAATCATTTTCTAAATCTGGATACTTACACCAATGGTATTTATTACGTTGAACTTAGTGGAGGTTCAAATAAATATGCTTCAAGGGTTTTAGTACAACGGTAGAAAATAGTTTTTGGTGAGAAGGAAAAGTGCCCTCCCCGAGGGCACTTTTTTTGGAAAATAATGCGCCTTACATTAGCCGACCACAGAATTATGAAAAGCATAAATATTCTTTCATTAGTTATTACTGTTTCTCTTTTTTCGTGCACGAGCACAACAAAAAAGGAAGAGCAAAAAGCAACATCAAATGATTCTGCAAAGCTGATTCTTTTTCCGGGCGAAAAACATTTGACCAATGTTAAGCAGCTCACTTTTGGTGGTGATAATGCTGAAGCTTACTGGAGTTTTGACGGCAAGAAACTTTCATTTCAACTAACCGATCACAAGCAATTGATGTGTGATCAAATTTTTTTTGGAGAAGTTCCTTTTGATTCAGCAGGTATATTTAATTATAAGATGGTAAGTACGGGAAAAGGAAGAACCACCTGTGCATTTTTTCTTCCTGGTGATTCATTAATTCTCTACGCTTCTACTCATGCGAAACAAGATACTTGCCCGCCGGTACCTGACAGAAAGAAAATTGGTAAGTATGTGTGGCCGGTCTACCATACTTATGAAATTTACATTGCTGATTTGAATGGAAATATTAATAAGCAATTGACGAACAATAAGTATTACGATGCCGAAGCAACTGTTTCTCCCAAAGGCGACAAAATAATTTTTACATCTACCCGCGATGGGGATCTTGATTTATATACCATGAACCTGGATGGCAGCAACGTAAAAAGAATAACGCATGAATTGGGTTACGATGGCGGCGCATGGTTTTCTCCCGATGGAAGTAAAATTGTTTGGCGTGCTTCTCGGCCTGATGTAATTGAAGATAAGAACACTTATCGCAGGTTGTTAAAAGATGGAATTGTTGCACCTACTCACATGGAAGTTTATGTTGCCAATGCCGATGGAAGCAATGTGCATCAGGTTACAGATATGAAAGGCGCTAACTGGGCGCCCACATTTACACCCGATGGAAATAAAATTTTATTCGCTTCTAACTATGAATATGAAAGAGGTTTTCCTTTCAACCTCTATTTAATTAACCTTGATGGAACAGGATTAGAAAAAGTAACGCAATCAAAAATGTTTGATGCCTTCCCCATGTTTTCGCCCGACGGAAAATATTTGGTTTGGTGCAGCAACCGCAACAATGGCGGCACGCACGATACCAATATTTTTGTGGCGGAGTGGGTGAAATAAAAACTACTTCCCTTTAAATTCTGGTTTGCGTTTTTCTACAAACGCCTTCATTCCTTCCTTTTGATCTTCTGATGAAAAGCAGAGATAGAAGTTTTTTCTTTCAAAAATCAAACCTTCATCGAGTGACGAATTGAATGCTTGCACCACTGCTTCTTTAGCAAGCTTTAATGCAACGGGAGAATTTTCGGCTACCATTTTTGCAAGTGCAATTGCTTCTCTCTAATACAATTCTACGGGCACCACTTTGTTGATGAGGCCGGCATCAAGCGCTTCTTCGGCAGTCAAAAATCTTCCTGTTAAAATTAATTCCATTGCAAGTGCTTTACCTACTGCACGCGTTAATCTTTGCGTACCGCCTGCGCCGGGCATTACACCAATTTTAATTTCGGGCTGTCCTATTCTTGCTGTTTCACTTGCAACAATCATATCGCAATTCATCATCAACTCGCAGCCACCGCCAAGTGCAAAACCACTCACGGCAGCAATCACCGGCTTCTTTGTTTTTTTAATTTGATCCCAGGTTGCAAACTGATCACGGTTCACCATATCGATGGTTGATGCATCGGCCATTTCTTTAATATCGGCGCCTGCAGCAAATGCTTTTTCATTGCCAGTGATAATGATCACTCTCACATTTATATCGGCATCGAGTTGTTGTAAAGCATCTTTCATTTCAAGCATCAACTGCCTGTTGAGTGCATTCAACTCTTTGGGGCGATTGAGTTGAATCAATGCAATGTGTTTTTCTACCTGTGGATTTACCATCAGAAATTCGTAAGTCATAACTTTTAAAATGCAAGATTAAAAATAATTTTATGCAAACATTAATGCAAGTACTCCACCTAATGCAATTGCAGCGATTCTTTTCCAGTTAAATTTATGTGCGCTGCTTTCGCTCTCAAAAAGTATGGTGGTTGATACATGAAGAAAAGAACCGAGTGCCACTGCAATCAAAATATTAAGCAGCGGACTTTGTGCCTGCTGAAAATAATTGCCGAGCAACATGGAGAATGGCGCTGCTAAAGAAAACAGCACCAGAAAAATTACAGCAGTCGCATTTTTATAATTTGAAATTAAAAACAAACTTGCCAACGCAAACCCTTCGGGAATTTTGTGAATGCAAATTCCATAGAGTAAAGTGTTGTTTGTTGCCTGCATCATTGCAGCGCTTGAAAGCGGAATGCCATCGAGAAATGAATGAAGCGTTAAGCCAATCATTAAAGAAGTAATGTAACCTGTTGAATGGTGGTGACCATGAAAATGTCCGTGCTCAATACCATGCGTGAGTTGCTCTAAAATAATTTGAATGAAGAAACCCGCAAGTACATAGATGCCTGCGTTTGGCAAAAGGCTAAACACTGCCGGAAACAAATGCACGAGAATAATGGTAAAAAGAAATGCGCCGCTGAAACTGAGTACGAGTTTGTAATTTAATTCAGCTTGCTTGCGGAATGCAATAGCGATGAGGCCACCAAACATGGGTGCAGCGAATAAGAGAATGAAATACCAACTGTTCATGCGATTACGACTCCGAATTTTTTCAATGCTGTTTTACAAAAGCTGCCTGTAATAATTCCGATTCCAACACCGAGCAATGCGCCGCAAATTACATCAAGCGGATAATGCAATCCCACATATACCTGAGCAAAACAAACCAATGTTGCCCATGCAATTGCAAACGGTGTAAGCCACTTGAATTTTTTTGAGAACAACACAATAAAAAAAACAGCGAACCCAAAATGATTGGCGGCATGGGAAGAAACAAAACTGAAACCCGATCCGCAGTCAACTAAAAGACGAACCTGATTTAAAATTTCGGGATTGTTGCAGGGGCGCAATCTTTTAACAATGGGTTTAATAATGCTGCTGGCGATTTGATCAGTTAAGAGCAACGTGATTACTGCTGAAACAATGATGATGAAACTGCGGACTCTGAATTTGTAAATCAGCCAGCCGGCCATTACAACATAGAGTGGAATCCATAAATTTTTATCACGCAAATAAGGCATTGCAAAATCGAAAAAAGCATTTTGCAATTGTTGGTTGATGAAGAAAAATAGTTCGCGGTCGAGTTGGAGAAGGGTGTTCAATGGGGAATAGTTGCGGTAGTGAAACTAAAATTAAATTTTGTTGCAGGTTAAATTTTTTCTGCAATCAAAATCATGCGCTCCGATTTTAATGGATCAAAAGAATGCAATTGATAATCACCGAAAATATTTTTTACCTGTAGGTTATTTGCAGTAAAGTAGCGTTCAAAATCTTGGAGCTGCAATGCCTGCACTCTTTCTTCAAATTCAAATTCCTTTTCACCATCAATGATCAAAATTTTTTTGACAATCACATTTTCCTCTAAAAATTTTTTGATAGTGAACTGAATTCCTTCTCTAAAGACTTGCTGCTCTTGAATAATTTCAGCAATCACTTTCTTGCTGTTGAAAAAGTCAATCACCAGTTTTCCTCCAATCTTCAATGAATTACTGAGCGCACGAATTGCTTTAAGATTATCTTTTTCATTATTGAAATATCCAAAGCTGGTAAACAAATTAAACGCAGCATCAAAATAATTTACATAGAACGATTCGCGCATATCATGCCTGAAAAATGTAAGGTGCTCCGATTCGTTACAGCTTGCCTGAAGAATATTTTTTTTAGAAAGATCAATTCCTAAAACATAAAAATCATGAGCAGCAAATGACTGTGAATAGCGGCCTGTTCCGCAAGCAACATCCAAAACATTTGATTCAGTTGCCAATTTTAAATGGCTGAGCAATGATTCAACAAATTGATCCGCTTCATTTTCATTTCTGTTTTGATAAAGTAAATGATAGTAAGGCGAATCGAACCAGGTCTCGAACCATTCTTGTTTTTGCTGAGGGACCATTGAAATGTTGATGAAATTAGTTGGGTGTGATTGCGAAGATACAATTGAGATGACCGAATTAAAAACCTCACAATTAATTTTTAGTTAATCTGAAATTGACTTTTTGGAGTCTCATAAATTGCTGATCGGTGTATTGATCTCCCACTTTAAAATAATTTTCTTCAACCGCATATTTTACAAAACCCGCTTTCTCGTATAAGTGAATTGCTGTTGTGTTATTTTTTACAACACTTAGTGTAAGTTCTTCAAGTGTTTCATCAGAAAAACATTTCTCTATAATAAATTTCAATAACCTGCTGCCAATATTTTTAGCCTCATGTTCTTTTCTCACAAACATCTGAACAATTTCACCTTTGTGTTTTGTTTTCATTCTTGTTTTTCTTTCAAAACCAACAATGCCAATCAAATTATTTTCAAAAAATGCACCAGCCATAAAATGAAGTTCATGTTGTTTTTTAATCCAATCTTCCCATTTTAATTTTTTAATCGCTGCTTCTTCAATGATTGTAGTCCCGAATTTTTCGGGACAGGTTTCTAAACACAACAGCCGAAGGTTTCGGTATTGTTTTGAGTGAATGGGTTCCAGAATTTGAATTGTTATTTCAGTTGTCATTGCAATTGAAAATTATTTCGGTGAATGTATTGTCATGCCTTTCAAAAAAATAACAATTCAAATTCTTAATCTAAATTTTCATTCTTGAATTTGGCTATTTTCGCACCCTTCATTTTATCAAATACAAAGGCAAAAAATAAGATGCCACTCATAAAATCAATCTCAGGTATTCGCGGAACCATTGGCGGCAAGCAAGGTGATAATCTTACGCCCGAAGATGTTGTAAAATTTACTGCCGCTTTTGCAGTGTGGGCAATGAAGAAGAGTACTAAAAGGAAAATGGTGATCGGTCGCGATGCACGAATCTCGGGTGCAATTATTTCTTCGCTTGTAACTGCAACTTTGCAATCGCTCGGCATTGGTGTAATTGATCTTGGCCTTTCAACTACGCCAACTGTTGAGATAGCTGTTGTTGATCACGATTGCGCAGGCGGCATCATCATTACTGCCAGCCACAATCCAATGCAATGGAATGCATTGAAGTTGCTGAATCACAAAGGAGAATTTATTAATGAGGCTGAAGGGAAGGAAGTGTTGCGCTTGGCTGATGCAGGAAATTTTTTCTTTGCCGAAGTTTTATCACTTGGCAATTTCGTGCGCGATGAAAACGGAATTGAAAACCACATTAAAAAAATTCTTGCGTTGCCATTGGTGAATGCGGAAGCCATTAAGAAAAAGAAATTTAAAATTGTGGTGGATGCAGTAAATTCTACAGGGGGAATTGCTGTTCCCGAATTGTTGAAAGCATTGGGTGTTAAAGAAGTGATTGAACTCAATTGCGAACCCACCGGAAAATTTGCTCACAACCCCGAACCCCTTGCAGAGAATTTAGTTGGGTTGGCTCATCTCGTAAAATTTCACAAAGCCGATTTGGGTTTTGCTGTTGACCCCGATGTTGACCGCCTCGCAATTGTGAATGATGATGGAAGTATGTTTGGTGAAGAATACACACTCGTTGCTGTTGCAGATTATGTACTTAAGAATGTAAAGGGAGCAGGTGAGCGCAACACAGTTTCAAATCTTTCTTCCACAAGAGCATTAAAAGATATTACACTCAAAGCGGGCGGAAAATATTTTGCAACTGCTGTAGGCGAAGTAAATGTGGTTACCAAAATGAAAGAAGCTAAAGCAGTAATCGGCGGCGAAGGAAATGGCGGTGTAATTTATCCTGAGTTCCATTACGGTCGCGATGCAATGGTTGGCATTGCTTTGTTTCTCTCGCATCTTGCAACATCAGGTAAAACCTGCACGGTGCTGCGAAGTGATTATCCGAATTATGTGATCTCGAAAAATAAAATTCAGTTAACACCCGAAGTAAATATTGACCGCATTCTAAAAGCGGTGGAGAAAAAATATTCAAAGCAACCCATCAATACCGAAGACGGATTAAAGATTGAATTCGATGGTGATTGGGTGCACCTGCGAAAATCAAATACTGAACCCATCATCAGAATTTATTCCGAAAGCAGCCACGAAACCACTGCGAATAAACTGGCAGAAAAAATAATGGAAGACATTAAAGGGTTGATGAAGGAAGGATAATTTCCGTATCTTTGTAAAAAATCATACGTGCAATGACAACTAAACTAACGCTTACAGTAGAACAGTCAACAATCAATCGGGCAAAGCGGTATGCAAAAAATAACGGAAGAAGTTTGTCAGATATGGTAGAGTGTTATTTGGAGCAGGTGGCAAAAAAAGAGATAAGTTCTGAAAGTGAAATGCCTGCTGATCTGAAAAAATTATTCGGGGCTGTAAGAATGCCTGTTAGTTTAAACCATAAAAAAGAGATCAGAAAAATTCTTATAAGTAAATACATGAAATGATAAAGGTTTTTATTGATACTGATGTAATTATTGATTTTTTAGGTGACAGAAAACCGTTTTCGAAACACGCACAAGAAATTTTTATGATGTCTTATAGAAAACAGATTCAACTATTTACATCAAGTAACAGCATTACAACAGGATTTTATCTTCTTTGCAAAATGGCGAATGAAAAAAAATCACGAGAACTAATTTACGGGTTGTTAAAATACATGAGTGTGATTCCCATAACTGAAAAAATCCTTGTTCAGGCATTAAACTCTTCGTTCAAAGATTTTGAAGATGCTGTTCAGCATTATGCTGCTCACACAGAAACAGGAATTAAAACAATTGTAACACGCAACTTGCGTGACTTTGCTAAAAGTACCCTGCTAATTAATAGCCCCGAAGAGTTTGTGTTCAATAACTAAATTAAAATTTTATGAGAATCTACTTCGACAATGCCGCCACCACCGCCATCGATCGGGAAGTAATTGACGAAATGCTGCCATTTATGGAATCGCATTTCGGCAATCCTTCAGCCATTCATTATTATGGAAGAGAAACAAGAGCCGCCATTGAGAGAGCAAGAAAAACAGTTGCCAAATATTTGAACTGCACGCCTGGAGAAATATTTTTTACCAGCGGCGGAACCGAAGCAAATAACATGGCGATTCGCTGTGCAGTGAAGGCATACCATCTCAAACACATCATCACTTCACCCATCGAGCATCATTGTGTTTTGCACACAACACAAGCTTTGGAGAAAGAAGGGATTGTTCAGTTACACTTCGTAAAGGTGGATGAGAAAGGAAGATTTGATTTGAACCATCTTAACGAGTTGCTGCAAAAAATTAGCGAGCGATGTTTGGTTACGCTCATGCATGCGAACAATGAGATTGGGACCAAGATGGACATCAACACAGTGGGAGAAATCTGCAAAAAGCACAATGCAGTATTTCACAGCGACTCTGTTCAAACCGTAGCGCATTTTCCTTTCGATCTAAAAAATATTCCTGTTCATTTCATTAGCGGAGCGGCGCATAAATTTCACGGGCCAAAAGGAACAGGGTTTCTTTATATCAACCACGCAATAAAAATTTCGCCCATGATTTTTGGCGGCGCGCAGGAAAGAAATATGAGAGCAGGAACCGAAAATGTTTATGGAATCATCGGCCTTGCAAAAGCATTAGAGATCGGTTATGAAAACCTGGAAACTACCAAGCAGCACATCAAAGGAATCAAGAATTATATGATCGATTCTTTACAAAAAAATTTCCCTGATGTTATATTCAATGGCGATCTTGAAAATTCTTTGTACACAGTATTGAATGTTTCATTTCCCATGAATAACAAATCACAAATGGTACTCTTCAATCTCGACATGGCAGGCATTTGTGCATCATCGGGTTCTGCCTGTTCAAGCGGCAGCAATGAAAACTCGCACGTGCTTACTGCGATTAAAGCTGATACCAATCGCGTTGCAGTTCGCTTTTCATTTTCAAAATACAACACCAAAGAGGAAGTAGATGTGGTGGTTGCGAAGTTGAATGAGTTGGTGAGAGTTCCCGAGGTGGTTTCTAATTAAAAAATCATTTTTAAAAAAACCTAAGTAGATCATTCTAAATAGTTGCTGCGTAAATCTGCGAGTAAGCGGACGGGCTAAATGACAACCGGTTAAGGAATAAAAACAAAAATACTGACGTTAAAGTTGGTAAACCAAGACCTTACTTGAAACTGAAAATTGACTTTAAGAATATTAATGGCATTCAATAAATTGACTAGTAAATATGAAGACCAAAATTAACGTATCAACAATCTACGAATGCACTTTGGAGAGGGCTTTTAAAACACCTTTGCTTTGTGATGTTTCAAAAGTTCACACAGGTTACGGCATTATGCCGAAGGTGACGCATTGCACTAATGACGAAAACTGGGGACAAGAAGGTTCCAGTAAAAAAGTATTTGTTGCCAAATCCCTGAGTCAAAAAGGCGGTTTTGCTTCGGTTGACAAAGTGTTAGAACGGATAGAAAACAAATACTGGAAATTTGAAGTGTGTGATTTTCAATCATGGATGTTAGGATTTTCAAAATTTGAAGGCGAATGGCAAACAACAGAAATTGAAAACAATAAAATTTTGGTAGACTATTCCTATACTTTGCATTCCGACGTTGCCATACTCTATCCTATCAACTGGTTGTTTGCAAATACGTTTTGGAAGACTTACATGAAAAGAGTTTTAGAAAACGTAAGACAAATGGCTTATAACAATGAACCTTATAAGTATAAATAGAAAATCCCGAACCGATCTGAGGGAAACAATTTAATATTACAAACCAACCAAAAATTCCATCACATCAACACCATCGGCATGCGATTTGGCGGTCGCGACCAGATGAGAAATTGCGCCCGGTCTAACACGATCATCGGCGTCGACAAACCAGAGGAATTTGCCGCGCGCGTGCTGAAGTCCAAGGTTGCGCGTGGCAGCGACACCGCGATTGGCGTTGTCGGCATGATTGAGCACGGTCATGCGCGCGTCACGCGCGGCCCATTGCGAGAGCTGTCCCGCGCTGTCGTCCGTTGAGCCATCGTTGACGACGATTATTTCAATATCGCGAAAGTCCTGAGTACAGAGTCTGTCCAGA
>JAJAYG010000486.1 GCA_026786335.1 Chitinophagales bacterium
GAATTAATGAGCGCCTTGAGCAAATGAAAAACATCAATGAAGACAGCATGCGCCTTTTGCAGTATGATGAAAAAAATATGATCGCTGCATTTTTAAAAGACACCCTAATTGCGCAGGTTGATGAATCGAAACTGAATAAGAATCAAAAACAATTATTACAATCTTTAAGAGCATGGAACAATTTTGCAACAGCAGAAAGCGCGAATCAAACTTTGTTCAACGCATGGTGTATTAATTTGAAATCTGGTCTTTGGGAAGATGAGTTTGGTGGAAAGGAAATGATTTATCCCACCACCGATATTTCTATGCGCACTGTAAAATTTAACATCAACAGAAAATGGGTTGACAACAGCAGCACTCCGCAAGTTGAAACATTAAATGAGCTCATCAATCATACTTACACTGCTACTTGTGATTCATTAGAAAGAGAATTTGGTGGTGATCCGGAAAAGTGGGAGTGGGCAATGGTAAAGAAAACACACGTCACCCATTTGCTTCGCATTCCTGCTTTCAGCAACACGCTTGTTTATACAGGAGGAAATTCAGGAATTGTAAATGCTTCAGGCAGCGATCACGGACCATCATGGAGAATGATTGTTGAATTGGGAAAAGAACCTAAAGCTTATGGTCTTTATCCCGGCGGGCAATCTGGAAATCCCGGTTCACCGTTTTATGATAACATGATTGAACCGTGGAGCAAGGGCGAGCAAAAGGAATTATTGATACTTCATTCTGCAGAAGAAAAAAATAACCATATTGTTTCGAGTATTGTTTTAAAAAAATAATTTGGGATTTTATTTTACTCCTCTATCGCAATCAACCGCTTGTGCTTTTTATTTTTATTGGGTATAAGTGGACGCTTGCACCAGTTGGGGAAAAAGAAGTCGGGAGACTTCTTAAACTATTTCTAAAATTCGAAGTGTGAAAAAACACTTCGAACAGCAGGAAATTTCCGGTAAATAGTTTTATGAAATTCACAGGTCACGAATTTAAGCGATTACTTATACAGCAGGATGTTGATCAATTAAAAATTTTTAAGTCGGAAAGAAATGATCGCATGTATGAATTCTGGAAACGCGATCCACTTGCAATTCCAATTACAACAGAGAAGGCATTCATTCAGAAGCTTGAATATATTCATAACAACCCGCTCACAGATAAATGGAAATTGTGTTTGCATGCCGAAAAATATTTAAGGTCATCAGCAGAATTTTATTTGAAAGGCATTGATCGTTTTAACATGCTCACACATTATAGAAATGCTTGAGTAGTGTTGGTTTCGGTCGGTGAGGACACCGACCGATAAATAAATAGCGGCAATTTCATAATTGAACTTTCGCTTTCAAGTGATCATGCAATTAAATTAAAAGTAACTGATGTACTTGGTAGAGAAGTTTATTCAAGTGAAGATGGAAAAAGCAACACTCTCATTTAAAAACTTGACTTAAGCAATCTTCCATCGGGGACTTACTTTTTAAAAGTGATTCATGAAGGGGTGAGTGAAGTGCAGAAGGTGGTTATTGAGAAATAAATTTACTGCCGATGTTTGATTATTTAGTTTTTGAAGATTTGAAATCAATGGCAGATGAAAAGGAAAATTACTTCCTCACCAAAAACACTGCAACAGATGAGAGCCGGATTTTGCCTGTAATATTGGGATCGCAAAAAGTTAACGTTGTATAAACAGGAGTTGCCCCTATTTTATAGACCATTGCTTTTGTTTCATATGTATGGCTGCCAGCAGAGAGACCTGTTACTCCTGCGGTAAGTGCCCAATTGCCAATCCCTTGTCCTAAGTTCCAACGATTTAATATTGGAATCACCTCTTGCCTTATAAGAACCCCATCTTGGAATAAACCTATTGAAGCAACAATACTGTTGGTTGTTCCAGTATCTTTATTTAACATCCATTGAACACTACCGTCCGTATAAATAAGAGCATCAAACCCATTGGTTGTAGTAGGCACTGTAATAGTGTTTGACATGCCTGGTAAAGAATACCAAATTGTTCCACCGTCATAAGTTAAATTACTGCTATCAGTACTATAGTTTGTCTGCCAAATTTGGCCAGGGACACCATCACCCCAAATAGGAGCAACGCCAGCACCTTGTGAAATCAAAACTTGACCTGAAGTACCTGCGATACCATTCGGCATCATAGCACCACTAAATTTAAAATTGCCTGCAATATCCAATCTTTGAGTGGGAGAACTAATGCCTATTCCTAAATTTTGCCCAAGACAAAATTCGGAAATGAAAATTCCAAGAATGACTAATATTAAAGTAAAATTTCTCATACTTGTTAAGTTTTAATAAGACCTGCGACTAACCATCCCCAATCAAAATAATACCCACCAAATGGGCTGATTTGTTTTTGTGAAAAAGCAATTTTAGTTCTCTTTTGATAGGTAGCATTTTTTAAATAGGAACTGGCTCTGTAAACCTTTCCTTTAACCTCGATTATATGTGATCCGGCAGAAAGAGACTCTCGCCAACAAATTGACCAAGGGTAAAGAGGATCGGTACAAGCACATGAAATATTAACTGTGCCATTAACAAGATTGTTTTTTAACCGAGGTGCGTTCAGTTGAACCACATAATTCCTTTTTCTAACGCCATCAACCCATATTGAAACTTGTCCAAAAATTGCGCGATTACTATCAATATAAACAGCCCCTGAACCATTCCAAGTCATTCCTCCATCAGTATAAGCC
>JAJAYG010000487.1 GCA_026786335.1 Chitinophagales bacterium
GATTTACTGATAGTGAGGATTTTCCTGTTATTAACAATACAGGTAATGCGAACACCTTACATCAAACCACAAAAGGATGTAGTGCACCTGATTGCAATTCTGCCTTTATAGTTAAAATAAATTCAACCGCAACTAATCCAATTATTTGGTCATCTTATTTTGGTGACACTGGTGACTGCGGTGGAAACGCAATCAGGTTAGACGACAACGGCAATGTTTACTTCGTGGGAAGCGGAACTGATCTGCCGGTTGATGGCAGTGGTACTTATATGGAAACTTCAGGCAGTGGATTCGTGCAGGAATTCACAAACGACGGAGTTCCCATTTGGGGAACCACTATTGGAACTTCATCAACAAGCAAAGCGAATGTAAGGTCAGTAGAGGTTTCTTCAGGAACTGTATATGTTGCAGGTGATATTTCAGCTAGTGATTTGCCTCCTACCCCTTTGAATAGCTGGGGAGGAACAAGTGATGGCTTTGCTATCTCATTCGATGGTTCCAGTCACGGAGTTAACTGGTCACGCTTTTTAGGAGGATTATGGGACGACGCGGCAAATGACTTAGTGTTTGTTAGTCCAAATATCTACGTTACAGGAGCAACGCAATCAGATCCAACCCTTACATTTCCGGGTCCTGATTTAGGAGGAACATTGGATTATCAGCAGGGTCACGCCGATGCAGCAAGTCAATACCGTGACATATTCATTTCACGCAGTACAGCATCAAGTGGCGCGTTGAATTATGGAACTTACTACGGTGGCGGCGGTTACGATGTGGGAAAGAGTATTTGTGCAGGAACTGACGGTACGAATACCTTGATTTACATTACAGGTTATACTGATTGTTCCAATTTTCCTTTTCCTTCAAGTAATCTTGCCAACGCTTATGATGATGAAGCATTAAATGGCTTAGGAAACGATCAGCCGTTTATAATCATGCTTGACCAAAACCTTTCAAACAAATGGGTCACACTGTTTGGAAAAGGAACAGGTGATGAATATGGCACTGGAGTAAGCGCATACTCAAATCAAAAACTTTACATTACAGGGTATTCATTTGGCAATGAATTTCCATTTGACGATGGTCAGTCAGTCCCTTTTGATGCGCCTGACCCTTATTACTTTGATGCCATTCAAATCACTAATGGGTATACTACGCGTTTCAATATGTATTCAGTATTAACAGGGATCGTAGAGCACAATGCACCTGATAACAAAGGATTCATTTTCCCTAATCCCAATAACGGCGACTTTACTGTTCAAATGGAAAAACCTATTGATGCAGATTGTATCCTGACAGTTTACAATGTTCTTGGAAAAGCAATTTATACTTTACCCCTGAGGGCTATAAATCAATCGAAGTTTAGCATTTCAATTGGCAATCAAGCATCAGGTATTTATCTGGTCGAAATCCAAGGGAAAGGTTTTCAGCTTGAATCGAAAATCATTATCCAATGAAACACTTGCTTGCAATAACTTTTCTTTTGCTCACAGGTAAGTTTGCCAATTCACAAGTGAATTGGCAAACTTTGCCTCAGGGCAATACTTACTGGTGGGAGTGGGTGAATACACTATATTATGATAGCATTGAGAACAACTTGATTGTAGCAGGTAACTTTATTTATCTCAATAACGGAGACACCATTTATCACATTGCAAAATGGGATGGTGTAAAATTTCTTCCTTTGGGTAAGGGACTTGACAATATAGGTTCACCGTTGTATAATACTGGCACCAATATCCTTTCAATCTGTCCCTATCAAGATAAACTTTATGTAGGAGGTGGTTTTGCAAGAGTAGGAGACTTACCTTTCAATAATCTCGCTTACTGCTTAGCTACATGGGATGGCATGAATTGGGATTCAATCGCAGGGTATCCTAAAAATGAAGGTGTAAATAACATTCGTGTCTACAATGATACTTTGTACATCTGTGGTACAATGGATTCAGTAGCCGATCAGCAAGCCAATGGATTGATTGCATATGATGGAACAAGCTGGCACTCGATGAAGCTTTTCAATCAGAATCCTAATCCCAATGAAAACAATGTTGTGATAGATATTGCCTTTTTTAATGGAGATATTTATCTTTCTGGAGTTTTTTATGACAGCACCGGACACCAACATCAAATGATGCGCCGCCAAAACGGAGTTTGGGAATTTATGCCAGAAGATTTGGATCTACATGGCGGCACTGATTGGTCAGGAACAATGATGATTTATGATAACAAGCTAATCGTCTCAGGATATTTTCTGCAACAATGGGGCAACATCGATAATAATATTATGGCATGGGATGGTACTCAGTGGCATGCAATGGGCGGGGGAACAGATGCCCCAATCAGGAATATCTTCATTCACGATGACAAGCTCTACGCAGTAGGTAATTTTTATACGGCAGGGGGGGTCGAGGTAGATAAAGTAGCTATTTGGGATGGAAATGAATGGTGTGGTTTAGGCGGCATTTTTAATAACACTGTTTTAAGTGGAGCTTTCTATAAAGATACTCTCTATGTAGGGGGTGGTTTTACAACTTTAAGTGATAGCTCTGCTATTAATATTGCAAGGTTCGCCGGAGGTAATGATATAGATACCTGCGGCGCATTGGTCAGCATTTCTCAACCCACTCAAAACAACTTCACTTTTTCCTTTTTCCCCAACCCCACTACCACCCAACTCACCATCACCACATCATCCAACGGCAAACTCACCATCACCAACAGCTTAAGCCAAACAATACAAACCCTCACAATCAATAACGCCCAACAACAAATTCCAACCTTAACATTTCCATCCGGCATTTACTTCCTCACCTTTCAAACAGAAAAAACAATTCAAACAAAAAAACTTTTGGTTCAGCATGAATAAAAAGTAATTCTGCCTCATTATTTTCTTTCCCAAAACAAACTCTCAAAAGATCAATGCTTTTATTTTCTTTTGCATCTGATTTTTTATGACAGACGTTTATCAGCGCAGGCAATACATTCTTCAATACATCATCATTGCAGTGATCATCATTTTCATTGCACGGTTATTTTACCTGCAGGTTATTGATAAAGATTATAAGCAATTAGCAAAGTCAAATGTGCTGCGTGAAGTCACTGTGTTTCCTGCAAGAGGATTGGTGCACGACCGCAATGGAAAATTAATTATTGATAATCAAAAAGAATATGATCTGTGGGTGATACCCAATCAGGTAAAAAATTTTGACACCATTGGATTCTGCAATTTGGTGGGAGTGAGCGATACTTTTTTTCGCGAGACACTTGATAAAGCAAATGAGTATTCGCGATACAAACCAACTTTATTTGAGAAAGGAATTTCGGTAGATAAATATGCATCCATACAAGAAGAGTTGTATCTGTTTCCCGGTTTTTACGGGCAAGTGCGCACTGTAAGAGCTTATCCGTTTAAATCTGCGGCGCACGTTGTGGGTTACATCAGTGAAGTGAATCAAAAACAAATTGACAAGAGTGAGGGATACTACAGATCGGGTGATTACATTGGTACAGGCGGCATAGAGCAATCTTATGAAAATGAATTGCGCGGAGTAAAGGGAACAAAATTTATTTTGGTTGACAATCACAACCGCGACATGGGAACTTTTAGCGAGGGCAAGTTTGACACTGCCGCAGTGCCCGGTAACAACATGATTAGTTCCCTTGATATTGGTTTGCAGAAGTACGGCGAAGCTTTAATGAAAGGAAAAATAGGAAGCATTGTAGCCATAGAACCATTAACCGGCGAAGTGCTTGCGATGGTGAGCAGCCCTACTTATGATCCTGATCTGCTCACGGGTCAAAACCGGTCCAAAAATTTTTCATACCTTTTGATGGATAGTTTGAAACCATTATTTGTTCGTCCGCTTAAAGCAGCTTACCCCCCTGGCTCCACTTACAAACCAACGCTTGCGTTAATCGGTTTACAGGCAGGTTCTATTGAATACCATACAACCTATAACTGCCCGGGTGCATATTATGTAGGCTCTTTGCGTGTTGGCTGCCACCACAAAGGATTTGTTCCGAATGTTTCAGTTGCCATTCAGTTTTCGTGCAACAGTTACTTCTGTAAAACATTGCGGGATGTTATTGACGATGACAAATTTATTAATGCAGCTGAAGGACTCGACTACTGGAAAAAAATGCTTGATGATTTGGGTGTGGGTGTAAAAACCGGAATTGATTTACCTAATGAAGGTTATGGTTTTGTTCCTTCCTCAAAATACTATGATAAAATTTATGGAAAAGGAAGATGGAATTCAGTCACTGTGGTTTCTCTTGGTATTGGTCAGGGTGAAATAGGTGAAACACCATTACAAATGGCAAACGTTCTTTCGGCTATTGCAAACAAAGGATATTGGTATACACCACATCTGATTAAAAAAATTGAAGGCAGTGATACAATGCTTAAGAAGAAAATTGTAAAACACATTGTACCAATTGACAGTAATTATTTTAATATGGTAATTGAAGGAATGAAAGATGTAGTTGATGCAGGCACAGGAACCATTGCAAGAATACCGGGAGTATCGCTTGCGGGCAAAACCGGAACAGCACAAAACCCGCATGGAAATGATCATTCGATCTTTATATGCTTTGCACCGGTTAAAAACCCTAAGATTGCCATTGCAGTAGTGGTTGAAAATGCAGGATTCGGCTCAACCTATGCAGCGCCCATTGCAAGCTTAATGATTGAAAAATATTTGAATGATACCATTACTGCACCGCGTAAATATTTAGAAGAAAGAATGTTCAATGCAGTTGTAAAATGAATTATCAAACCATACGCAAACCCAATCAGGGCATTGATGCAATGCTCATCTTACTCTACTTCGCATTGGTGCTGGTGGGTTGGATGGCAATCTTTGCTTCAACGTATGATGAGTTGCAACCCAGCATTTTTGATCTGGATAAATCTTACGGCCGGCAATTTATCTGGATCATTGGTGCATTGATTCTTGCCGGTGCCGTGCTGCTTACCGATAGTAAATTTTACACCACGTTTGCTTACATTATTTACGCAATCATCATGCTCATGCTTGCTGCTGTATTTGTTTTGGGCACATCACATAAAGGAGATAAAAACTGGATCGATATCGGCAGCTTTCAATTGCAACCATCGGAGTTTGCAAAGCTGGCAGTGAGTTTAGCGCTGGCAAAATTTCTGAGCGTACTCAACATTAATTTCAAAGATACCAAAACAAGATTCATCGCACTTTCCATTTTTATTTTTCCAACACTCTTGATAATTCTTCAGGGGGATTTGGGATCGGCGCTCGTATTCTTCTCTTTTTTTCTCGTGCTTTTTCGTTTTGGTTTACCTGGATATTATTTATTGCTCGGTGTTTACATCATCCTGCTTTCAATTCTTGCATTGGTGTTTGATAAATTGATCCTGATGTTAGTCTTGCTGATTATCTCGGGAGCAATCTTATACATTGGGAGAAGAAGCAGGAACAGCATTTTTATTGTCCTCATCTCATTTCTCTTTTCGGCGGGTTATGTTTTTGCTACTGATTTTGTATTCAATCACTTACTGGAAAAACATCAGCAGGTGAGGGTGAATGTTTTGTTGGGTAAGAAGGTGGATGTTAAAGATGCAGATTACAATGTGCGCCAATCAAAAATTGCAATTGGTTCAGGCGGGTTTTTGGGTAAGGGATTTTTGCAGGGAACATTAACACGATTCAATTTTGTTCCTATGCAGAGTACCGATTTTATTTTCTGCACCATTGGCGAAGAGTTTGGTTTTATAGGAACCACTTTACTCTTAGCAATCTTTCTCGCACTAATGCTTCGAATACTTTTTGTTGCGCAACGACAGCGATCCCGTTTCTCAATGATCTATGCGTACTGTGTTGCAGGCATCATTTTCTTTCACGTATTAATTAATATCGGGATGACGATTGGGTTAATGCCCGTAATCGGTGTACCCTTACCTTTCATCAGTTATGGTGGTTCTTCGCTATGGTCTTTTACTATTCTGCTTTTTATTTTAGTAAAGCTCGATGGTGACCGGCTGGCGATATTGAGATAAAGAAAAATTTCGATTTTATTCTTTGCAAACACTTACCTTTCATTCATCAAACTCCTTGCAATGAAAACAATTTTGATCACCCCGCCCAGAATAAAACTCATTGGGATTTTATTTTCAGTTTCATTTTTCTTTCCACCTCTTTCCATAGCGCAAGTGAATCTTGAATGGGAAAAATTATTTAAATCGAATGGTAAACGCATTAGTTTATTGGTTAGTGAAGAAACGGACCGAAATGGAATTATAAAAATTATCATGGTCGGTGAGATCAAAGAGCATTAAATAAAAGATAATGAAGTTACCGAAACTCATATTAACATCCCTCTTCATATTGCAGCACTTATGGGTCGGAGTCAAATTTCGATTGAGTGGCTAAATTGGTTTGATCGTAACACCCAGTCACAAACTCCAATTCAATTTTCACTTGATAAGAATGATGACTTGATAATAGTAGGTAGAGATTATAAATCCGCATGGTATTATAATCCTACTTGTAAAAAAAACAGGCATATTCGAAGTTACCGGAAAAATAAATATTGATGTCGCTGAATATGCCGCGGGAATTTATTTTGTGCTTTGCAGAATGGAAAATGAAACATCGGTTAGTCGCCTCGTGATCGGCAAATAGTCTCACCTGTTCTCCACCTTCATCACCGCATCTACATCCCAGTTTGGGCGAATGGTGATGGCGCCTGAGTAAAGAAATATCTTTTCGGGTTGCAGGTGCTTCCAGTAATTCCCCGAATTCCAGATGAGGTTATTGTTTTTGTCTTCCACAATTTTGAGGGTGTAATTTCCGGGAGCTAAAGATTTAAAAAGAATGAGATTGCTTTTTGACTGCAATTTTTCTTTGGCAATCAATGCACCGGATGGTGATCGAAACTCATAGTAGTAATTTGTTTTGTTAGTTGAATCGGCAAATGAAATTTTAAGATTCAGGTTTCCCAATTCTTCTTCGTCAAAAGTGTGAAAGTTTATTCTAACCGTATCATTTCTGTTGCCAAACAAATCACTAAAAGCTGAATCGGGAATCAATAATGTGTAAGATTTATTTGGCATGAATTGATAGGCAATGAAAGCGCGCTTTTTTCCATAAACTGTATCGATCACGAATTTTGCCTGCACAATAGTTTCATTTTTACCGGAGTCAACTTTCAAAAATATTTTTCGCTCATCATTTCTTGCAACCACCGGGAAATTAAATTCAAGAAGCAAATGATTAGTTGCATGGATTGAACTTCCGTTTTTCCCTCCCGAAGAAACTATGCTTGGCAAAAGTTTTTGAGAAGAAGCAGAAATCTTTTGCTTGCTGTCGGCAATTTTCATTTTCACTTTTACAGTATCATTAAAATTATCATCACTCACAATAAAATTTATGCTGTCGGCTTTAAAGTCATTTACCCAATAGGTACACGTGTCGTGTGCGGTGTTGAATTCTAAAACTCCCTGCAATTCTTTATCTGTAGCAGCAATTATTAAATGCTGTGTATGCATTGCAAAAACAAAAGTTGCTTTTCCCGGTTGGCGCGAATAAGCATTGAGCAGCGATTGCTTTTCGGCATTCGGTTTAAAGAGTGAGAGCTGATAAAAGCCCAATGTATCAGCAATCCTAATTGCTGAATCAAAGAATGCAACCGATTCACCGGGCTGATCATAAAGCAAATTAAAATTCTGATCGTCGAGCGCAAATATTTTAAAACTGCCATTGCTGATGTGGCTGATCACAAAACTTCCTGATGTGTCTGTTCTTGCATTGTAATCAGGTCGCCGTTTTGCCACCACAGAATCATCGGTTGCATTGCGGTACAGCATCACCAGAATATTTGGTTTCAGTTTTCCTGCCAAAGCATTTTGCAATTTCCCCTGAATGCGCAACGAGTCAATCGAACTTCCTGTGCTAAAAACATATTGGTAGTTGAGCATGATATTGCCTTCTGTAATATCCTTGATAGCATTGCCGAAGTTTACGGTATAGGTAGTATTTTTTCTAAGTGTATCGGGCAAATCAATCAGCAAAGTTTTACCTCGCAGTTTAAAAACGGGATTGCCTTCTAATGCAGGTGAAAAGAAAACCTGGTTAGTGGCATCATTCAATTGAACATATTCATCGAAGGTGATTGCAATTCTTGATGCATGAAAATTCACCGAGAGGTTTTCGGGATTCGATTTCTCCACCTGCGGAGGCACAATATCTTTTATACCACCTGTGGGCGCAACCTGACTTGCACAGGATGCGAGGAATAAAATTACAGCGATGTAAAATGTGTAACGCAATTTCACAAGGTGGTAAAAATAGCAAAGCCCCTTGTGAGGGCTTTGCATTCGGTTTTCGTTCTGTTCAAAAAAATTAATTTCTTCTTCCTGTATAAATCATAATGTAATAAACCAGTGTAGCAAGTGAAGAGAGTGCAGCTACTACATAAGTGAGCGCAGCCCAATGCAAACCATCTTTTGCTTTTGCATAATATTCACCTGCCATAAAACCGCTGGTGTCTAACCATGCAAGCGCTCTTTTACTTGCATCAAATTCAACCGGTAAGGTGATAAAACTGAAAAGTGTTGTGAGAGCAAACAATACAATACCTATTAACAGCAAATGAGGAAAACTGCTGAGCATTAAAATTCCGCCCAATAAAATCCAAGTCATGTAGCGCGATGAAAAACTTACCGCCGGTACCATTTTAGATCGCATGGTTAACCAACTGTATGCTTGTGCATGCTGCACTGCGTGACCACATTCATGTGCCGCAATTGCTGCTGCCATCACACTTCTGCCTTCATAAACTTCAGGACTCAGATTTACAGTGTGATTCGCCGGGTTGTAATGGTCTGTTAAAAATCCGTCAACCGAAGTAATCTTAACATCAAAGATTCCATTGTCGTGCAACATTTTTTCTGCAACCTCGGCGCCGCTCAATCCGCCCGGTGTTGCAATCTGGCTGTATGCTTTCATCTTTGAACGCAAGCGGGCCTGCACAACAAAACCTGTGACGAGCAAGCCAATCATCAAAATCCACATTATACTTATCATCTTTAAATTTATTTTTAGTTAAATGAACAATGCAAAAGTATATCAGTTTGTTCAATGAAGATGAAAGACGTTTTTTATGGTAAATTATTTTAAGAAACTAAAAATAATTTACCAATAAGTGGAAGTAATTGAATAATGAAAATTGAATATTGATATTGCGGCGTTGAAATTTGGAATTTATGAAAAAAGAAGTAAGCATACTCGGTGCAGGGCTCGTAGGATCGTTGCTCGCTATCTATCTGGCAAAGCGCGGCTATAAAGTTGATGTGTACGAAAGGAGAGGAGATATGCGGCAAGAAAAAATGATTGCCGGCCGCTCTATCAACCTTGCATTGAGCGATCGTGGCTGGCGTGGTTTAGAAAAAGCAGGATTGAAAGAAGCCATTGAGAAAATTGCAATACCAATGCACAGCAGAATGGTGCACACTGTTGATGGCCAATTAAATCTTCAGGCGTATGGAAAAGAAGGACAGGCAATTTATTCGGTTTCACGCGGTGAGTTGAATAAAACATTAATGAATCTTGCTGATGAATTTGATCAGGTAAATTTTCATTTCAATCATTTTGCAAATCACGTTGATCTCAACAACAACAAGATTTCATTTACTTCTTCACCTACTGAAACAAAAGAAATTGCGAATACAAATTTCGATTTGTTGTTTGGATCTGATGGTGCATTTTCTTCACTACGCCACAGCATGCAATTTCTTGATCGCTACAACTACACGCAAGAATACATTGAGCACGGTTACAAAGAACTTCACATTCCTGCAGGTGAAAACGGTGAATTCAAAATGTTTAAGAATGCATTGCACATTTGGCCGCGAGGAAATTTTATGCTCATTGCGCTGCCAAATATGGATGGCAGTTTTACCTGCACTTTATTTTTTCCGTTTGAAGGGGAGGTTTCATTTTCAAAACTGAAAACAGAAAATGAAGTGGAAGCATTTTTTAAGAATTACTTCTCAGATGCAATTGAATTAATGCCGGGATACAAAGAAAGTTTTTTCGGGAATCCAACATCATCATTGATGACGGTAAAATGTTTTCCCTGGCAATACAAAGGCAAGGCATGTTTGATTGGTGATGCGGCGCATGCCATTGTTCCTTTCTTCGGGCAGGGAATGAATTGTGGTTTTGAAGACTGCACGGTGTTGAATGAATTAATGGATGCACACAATGAAGATTGGGAAAAAATTCTTCCGCTCTTTGAGCAAGCACGTAAACCCAATGCAGATGCAATACTTCAACTTGCACTTAATAATTTTATTGAGATGCGCGACTTGGTTGCCGATGAACATTTCCTTTCTAAAAAGAAAATTGAAAAGCTTATTGCAGCAAAATACCCTGAGCGCTATATTTCACCTTACCAAATGGTTTCTTTCTCTAATATTCCTTATGCGGAAGCGATGGAGAAAGGAAGAAAAATCAATGATGTATTGGAGCAACTCACCAAAATGAAAGATTTGGAATCAAAAACTGAAACCGAAGAATTTAGAAAGTTGGTGGAGACGATTTTGTTTGGATAGTATGGGTTTTATTCTTGAGAATATTTAATTCTCCGAAGGCACCCCAATCACATTATCATTCGCCTGCTCAAGGTCTTTGAGTTTTGGCAGATCATCTACTGAGTTAATGCCGAAATAATTCATGAAGAATTCTGAAGTGCTGTAGAGAATAGGTTTTCCTACTTCCTCACTTCTGCCAGAGATGGCAATCAATTCCTTCTCTAATAATTTCTGAATCACAAAATCGCAATTTACTCCGCGAATGCGTTCCACATCGGGTTTTGAAATCGGTTGTTTGTAAGCAATGATGGCAAGCGTTTCTAATTGGCTGGTAGAAAGTTTTTTGTTGAGTTTGCTTTTCAAAAATTCACTCACCGTATTTTGATAGGCGGGCTTCGAGAGAAACTGGTAACCACCGCCGAGCGGCACTATCTCAAAAGCAAATTCTCCTTCGTGAAATTTTTGGATCAGAATATCAACATGCGATTCAATTTCTTCTTTACTCAATTCTAACCCAACCAACCGCACGAGTATCTTCTGAATTTCTTTTACTGTTACCGGTTCTTCGCTGGTAAAAATTAATGCTTCGATGTGCGACTGTATTCCTTCCACAATTCTTATTTTTTTTGATGAAGCAAAATTATCTTTTTAAGGGGTAAGGAAAAGAGGTTGTGGAAAAGTTATTAAAAGTGGTTGCAGTATGGGAAATATGTGAATTATGTAAATTATTTAAGTAATTATGTAACACTCTCTACTAACCAAGAATTCATCTTTGAAAAAATTAAATTTAAACTAAAAACTAAATCATCATGGGTTTGTTCAGAACAGGATTAGCGGGCTTTGGCGCTTACAAATTAGGAGGCGGTTGCCTTGGAACCATCGTAGTATTTGTACTATTGTATTGGTTATTGGGATATGCAGGTTGCGCTTAAAAGTTTTTTTTTAAATATTCAAAAAAATTGAGTTAAATAATTAAATAACAATTCTCTGCCTGATCTGCAGGCGGGGATATTCAATTTTTATTCTCTTCAAAAAAATCATTCAACGTCCTTATTCCCAACTGCTCTTCAGTGCCAAGATTAAAGTCATAAACTTTTTGATCACCCATAAAACCAATCAGCGCTTCCTTTTTTTTATTTCCTTTCTTCAAAAAAATAATACTCAACATCTCACTGGCATGATTTAATGCAGATAGCTGAACAACTTCTAACATAACTCCAACGCGGTAATTATTCTTTAGGTTAAACATGTAATTTTCATTGACTATAGATTACAGCAATACGGGAAATCTAATTTTCTTTTCATTAAAATTTTCAATGGGATATTGTGGAGCCAATAAATAAGCTAATGCAGAACCAACTAAAATTATTGGCGCAATCATCAGCCACATTTGATGGTGTCTTTTGCGCAATGCTGCGATCATCCTTTTTTGTTTTTGATAATTTTTATTAAAAGAAAAATCCAAAGCAAAATGCTTGCGGGTAAAATGATCAGCTGAAAACTGAATGGTGCTCCTGCTGCCTGATGATCGAAGTGGTCAACCAACTTGAAAACAAAAAACAAAGCAAACAGCAACCCTGTTAAAAGGTAAACAGCTGCAATAATTAAAACGGCACTTACAATTGTTACTGCCATAGAGCATTTGTTTTGAGCGTGCGAAATGAGTAGTATTAATTTTCTTGTTGTGGTCTAAGTTTCTGATGGAAAATAAAAAAAAATGCCTTCCGAAAACAGGAAGGCATTTTATCTCACAATTTTTATTCAGTTACTGCACAACTAATTTTTGTCTTTCAACTAACTGATCTTCGGTAATTAAATCAATCACATAAATTCCTGAAGCAAGATCACCACGATCAATGGTAACATTGCGCTCACCATTAAATGAAACTGTGCGAACAATTTTTCCTTGCATATCAGCAATAACAAGACTTGAATTATCAGCAGCATTTGTTGTAAGAGAAATTGTTGCACCGGTAACCATTGGATTAGGATAAACATTAAATGAAGCAGGATCATCTTGACCAATACGCAATACATTATTATAACGAATAATCAATCCTGCAATACCACATCCGTAACCCGAATCGGCATTTGCAAAGTTGATTCCGAGGTATCCGTTTTTTACTGTAAGTTCTGACCAGGTTGTTCCACCGTCTGCAGTTCCAACAATGTATCCGGCATCACCTAAAAACCATGCTGATTGTTCAGTGTTGTACTCACCAGCTCTCATCGTACGATAATTAATTCCCGCGAAAACTTCTGCCCATGTTGTTCCGCCATCTGTTGATTTTACAATATATGAATGCGAATAAGGGGTGCCAAGATTATCACCGCCACCTGCTAAAATTGTTTTGTCATTTAAGACAGCAACACTTAGCAATCCTTGGGTGTTAGTATAAACTTGTGTCCAGGTTGCACCTGCATCGGCAGTTTTAAGAATAATACCGTTTGAGAAAGAGCTTGAGCTTGATACAGCATAGCCAACATTTTCGCTTCCAAAACGAATGTTAATGAGATCTTGAGTGATTCCACTCGACAAAGCTGACCATGTTTCGCCAGCATCTGTGGTTTTTAAAATAGTACCTAATCCACCTGCCGCATAACCGGTTGTTGAATTAGTAAAATAAATAGACCGCAACAAATTACCTGTGCCGCTTGTTTTTGCTAACCAGGTTGTTCCGCCATTTGTTGTTTTCATAATGTTACCGAATTCACCGCAAGCTACTGCTGTGTTTGCATCGATCGCATGTATAGCTCTTATAACTCCTGTAAAAGTTGCAGTTTGAATAGTCCAGTTTTTACCCGCATCAACAGTTTTATAAACTGAAGATTTGGTACCGGCAATACCGCCTACTACCCATCCGACTTTACCATTTACAAAGTAAGGGCATCTGAGTTCGGGTCCTTGGTTTCCACCTTTTATTAAGGACCATTGTGCCATTGAAGCAAAGCTTACCAGCACAAAAACAATTGAGAATAAAATTTTTTTCATTTTGATTTGTTTTTTTTGGTTAAAATAATTCCAGAAAATTATAATTTTATATTGAATAAACAATCTATTTTGTTCAATTAATTTTTTAAATCGGCTATACTACCTTGCCGCTTCAATTTTTATCTTTCTGCTCTTCAATTAATTTTTTATGAATTTACTTTTATTAGTTACAGGTGGTACTTTCGATAAAGAGTATGATGAGTTAAGCGGGAGTTTATTTTTTAAGCATACGCATGTTGATGAGATGCTGAAACTTGGGAGATGCACTTTAACAATTGATGTGAGAACTTTAATGATGATTGATTCTTTGGAAATGAAAAATGCTGACAGAGATTTGATTCTTAATTTCTGCAAGGCTGCAGACGGGGAAAAAATAATTATTACTCATGGCACCGATACCATGGACATTACAGCACGCAAACTTGGAGAAGCCAAACTTGATAAAACAATTATTCTAACAGGCGCAATGATTCCATATAAGTTTGGCAGCTCTGATGGATTGTTTAATCTTGGTAGTTCAATTGCCTTTGCTCAAACATTGCCGCATGGTGTTTATGTCGCCATCAATGGTAGATATTTTAACTGGAACAATGTGAAAAAAAATAAGCAGACTGGAATTTTCGAAGAGATAATTTGAGAGTGCAGTGTTCCGAAATTACCCTGATTAAATAATACTTTCACCGATTGAAAAATACCAGATGAGAACGATCATTGCTGCAAACCGATCAACATGGTCAATCAACTTTAAAGAGATTGTTCATTATCGTGAATTGATGTGGATGCTGGCGTATAAAGATTACCGCATCAGGTATGCACAAACAATTTTAGGATTTACATGGGCATTTATTCAGCCACTGTTTACACTCATTATTTTTATTTTGGTTTTTAACAAAGCAGCGAAAGTTGACACAGGAACAATTCCATATCCTGTTTTTGCGATGACGGGGATGTGGGCATGGTCATATTTTTCTTATGTAATGGTGCAGGCAGGTTCATCCATCATTGGATCGCAATCGTTGATCAGTAAAGTTTATTTTCCAAGATTGATTATTCCGCTTTCAAAAAGTATTGTTGGCTTTATTGATTTCATTATTGCATTTGTTATGCTGGTGATTTTGATGGTGTATTTTGGTTATGCTCCTTCTATAAATATTCTTGCTTTGCCATTAATAATTCTTGCTGTTGTGGCGCTATCACTTGCAGTTGGAATTTGGTTAAGTGCGCTTAGTATTCGCTTCCGCGATATTCAATACATCATCCCTTTTATGGTTCAAATTGGTTTGTATGTTACACCGGTTGCTTATCCTTCGTCACGAATACCACCAGAATATCTCACGCTGTATTACCTCAACCCAATGGCAGCAGTGATCGATGGATTCAGATGGGCAGTGCTTGATACGCCACTTCCTGAAATAAAATTTCTTACCTACAGTTGCATTATTACTATAGCCCTTTTCATCTCGGGGATTTATTATTTTAAAAGGGTGGAGCGGGTAATGGCAGATATTGTTTAGTTCTAATTTTCTGAATAAAATAAAATTCAAAATTGTCAGTAGTAATTAAAGCGGAAGGATTATCTAAAAATTATAACATCGGTAAAAGGCGGAGCGAAAGCTTGCGCGAAACAATTACTGACCGAATTGGTGGTTTAATAAAACGCAATAATAATTCTTCAACTTTATTTAAAGCACTCGATGATGTTTCATTTGAAATAAAAAAAGGTGAAGCAGTTGCAGTGATAGGGAGAAATGGTGCCGGTAAATCAACACTGCTTAAAATTTTATCACGCATTACTGATCCGAGCTCGGGCAGAGTGGTTATTGAAGGAAGAGTTTCATCACTGCTTGAAGTAGGAACCGGATTTCACCCCGAATTAACCGGGAGAGAAAATATTTTTTTGAATGGTGCCATCCTCGGTATGCGGCGAGCTGAAATAAAAAATAAGTTTGAGGAGATCGTTGCGTTTTCGGGCATCGAAAGTTTTATTGATACTCCTGTAAAACGTTACAGCAGCGGAATGTATGTGCGCCTTGCCTTTGCTGTTGCTGCACACCTTGAACCTGAAATTTTAATTGTTGATGAAGTGCTTGCTGTGGGCGATGCCGAGTTTCAAAAAAAATGCTTGGGTAAAATGAAAGATGTAAGTGAGCACGATGGCAGAACTGTAATTTTTGTAAGCCATAACATGGAAGCAGTACAAAATCTTTGCAAAAATGCAATGCTGTTGAAGCAGGGAAAATTAATTGCACAGGGGGAAGCAACAAATGTTGTAGGTCAGTATTTGCATCATTTCCTTTCCAATAAAATTGAACAACACTGGAGTTCAAATGATGCACCCGGCAACAGCGATATAAAATTAATTTCTGTTGCAGTTTCAAATGTTAAATCAAACAATAATATTTTTTACAGCAACGATTCAATAAAATTCGAATTCACTTTTGAATTGCTTCGCGAAAAACAAACAGCGCTTGATGTCACTTTTCATTTGGTTGACGAAAGAGGAATTTTGGTGCTGGTTGCATCAACAGTTTATACTTTGGAAAAAACTTTTAAGCGCGGAAGAATGATTGCAAGTACAACAATCAACGGAGGAATATTAAATCAGGGAAGTTATTCAGTTCAGCGATTGATCTTTTTAGAAAACAAAGGAATGATCCTGTTTGAATATAATGATACATTGACTTTTGAAATTTTACCACAGCCCACCGGCCGCCTCGGTTGGACGGGTAGAAAAGAAGGCGTTATCTTTCTCCCGCAGATGCAATGGACACTTGAGCAATCGCAATGATCAACGTAACAAAAACTTATTTGCCGCCAATTGAAGAATACCAATCCTACATTAAAAAGATTTGGGAGAATGGATGGATTACTAATAATGGGCCGCTTGTTATTGAACTCGAACAAAAGCTCAAAGAATATTTAAGCGTTTCTCAACTCATTTATTGCGGCAACGGAACCATTGCTTTGCAGATTGCGATCAAGGCGCTTGAATTAAAAAACGAAATTATTACCACACCATTCTCCTATGTGGCTACTGCAAATTCTATTTTATGGGAAAATTGCAAACCTTTATTTGTCGATATCAACCCACAAACATTTTGCATTGATGCTGATAAAATTGAAGCAGCAATTACAAAGGATACCGAAGCAATTTTAGCTGTGCATGTTTATGGTGTGCCGTGCGAAGTTGAAAAAATTGAAGCCATTTCAAACAAGCACAACCTCAAAGTTATTTATGATGGTGCTCATGCTTTTGGTGTTAAGGTTAATGGAAGATCAATTTTCAGCTACGGAAATATTTCAACATGTAGTTTTCATGCTACCAAATTATTTCACACTATTGAAGGAGGTGCTGTAATTGCGACTGATCATTTGCTCAATGAGAAAGTTAATTTGCTCCGGCAGTTTGGTCACATCTATGATGAATACCGCAGCATTGGGATTAATGGAAAAAATTCTGAGTTTCATGCAGCAATGGGATTGTGCAACATCATACGCATTGATGAGTTGATTGAGAAAAGAAAAATTGTTTGCGAACTTTATGATTCACTTTTGTCAGCACTCCCGCTTCAAAAATTAAGCATTGCAAATAATGTTCAATACAATTACGCCTATTATCCTGTTGTATTTGAGAATGAAAAAAATCTGATCGCTGCAATGGAGATGCTTAAGAATGAAAACATAATTCCGCGGCGCTACTTCTATCCTTCATTAAATACATTGTCTCACATTCAATATGCAGCGTGCCC
>JAJAYG010000488.1 GCA_026786335.1 Chitinophagales bacterium
ATACAACGCCCTGCTTCTGCTGTTAAGGAGTTAATGGAAAATGCTTTGGACTCGGGCGCCACACACATTAAACTGATTGTGAAAGATGCGGGCAAGCAACTCGTGCAGGTGATTGACAATGGCTGCGGCATGAGCGAAACCGATTCGCGCATGAGTTTCGAGCGGCATGCGACTTCGAAGATTGCCACCATTGATGATCTGTTTGCCATACGCACCATGGGATTTCGCGGCGAGGCACTGGCATCCATTGCTGCCATTGCGCAGGTGGAATTAAAATCGAAACGCAGAGAAGACACACTCGGCTCGCTGATAGAGATTGAAGGCAGTGAAGTAAAAAAACACGATGCCATTCAAACTGCTGACGGCACCAGCATCGCCATCAAAAATTTATTTTACAATGTGCCGGCGCGCAGAAATTTTCTGAAAGCAAATCCTGTTGAGATGCGGCACATCATTGATGAATTTCAGCGCATCGCTATTGCAAATCCCGAAGTGCATTTTGAATTGCATCACAATGGCTTATTGGTTTTCGGTTTACCAATATCAAACTTGCGGCAACGTATTGTAAATATTTTGGGTAATCATTACAATGAAAGATTGGTGCCGGTGGAAGAGCAAACAAGTGTGGTAAATATTTTTGGCTTCATCGGCAAACCGGAGTCAGCGAAAAAAACAAGAGGTGATCAGTTCTTTTTTGTGAACCGAAGATTTATCAAGAGCGCTTACTTGAATCATGCAGTGGTGAATGCTTATGCTCAATTGTTGCAGAAAGATGCATTTCCGCTCTATGTAATTTTTATGGACATTGATCCCACTAAGATTGACATCAATGTGCATCCAACAAAACAGGAAATAAAATTTGATGACGAAAAAATTATTTATGCTTTTGTGAATGCTGCGGTAAAGCGCGGGCTTGCAAAATTTTCTATTACTCCTACTTTGGATTTCGATCGAGAAACTGCTTTTGATAAACTCGAAGCGTTCTCCAATTTCCTTCCACCAAATCCTTCTTCACAAAGAATAAATACTCAACAAAATTATTCGCCGCCGGTAATTGAAAAAAATATTTCGCCGGTTGAAATAAATTTTTTGAAGAAGCCACCCACCCGTAACTGGGAACAGCTTTATGAAATTGCGCGCAACAAAGAATCAACAACCGTAACAGTACCGAGTGAAATTACCAATGGAAATAATGAAGAGCACTCGATTGCGATTGAAGATTTCAGTGAGAAACAGTCAACGCCATTTCAGTTGCACAACCGCTACATTGTTTCGCAGATCAAGAGCGGCTTTACACTCATCAACCAACAGGCAGCGCATGAAAGAATTTTATTCGAAAAATATTTAAAAGGATTGCAACTGAATAATCTTTCAACACAACAACAACTTTTTCCCGAAACCATTGAAGTAGCTCCAACCGATGTGGTGTTGCTGAATGAATTACTGCCCGAATTAAAAGCGCTCGGTTTCGATATGCAAGAATTCGGCGGCAACTCTTTCGTGGTGCATGGTCTTCCTTCAGATATTAAAAACGGAAACGTAAAAGAGATTGTAGAAAGTTTTTTAGATGAATACAAGCAGAGTGCGTCGCAAACAAAATTCGACAAGCGCAATCAACTCGCCTACTCAATGGCAAAACGTGCTTCCATAAAAAATGGTGATTCATTAGGCGAAAAAGAAATGCGCAACCTAATTGATCAACTATTCGCCTGCGAAACTCCTTACGTGGCTCCCAATGGAATGCTCACCATTGTAACTTTTGATTTGAATGAAGTGGCGGGATTATTTGAGAAGGGAAAATAGAAGTGAGTACTGAGTTTTGAGTACTGAGCAATATGTTATTGTTTTAAGTTTTGAAATTGTGCTATGAACTTTTCCAAAGTTTAAAACTTTGGAAAAGTTTGCAGATAAAAAGTTGATGGTCATTCACATTTCACGTTTCACTATTCACCACGCATCTTTCCTCCCCCAATAAGTTCTAAATTCACCGCCTCTACATCAAACCCTTATGACTGAGATCAGAGCATCGCAATACAATCGTTTTCCTACGGTAGTAAAAAACCTTTTGATAATTAATGTGCTGGTTTATGTTGCCTGCATTGTACTCAATACGCAATTCAAGTTTGATCTTTCCAACATTTTTGCGCTGCGCTATCCTACCTCTGAATATTTTAAGCCCTACCAATTAATTACGCACCTGTTTACACATGCTTACTTTAATCCATCCAGTGGCAGTATTATCATTTATCACATTCTGTTTAACATGCTTGGCTTGTGGATGTTTGGTGCACCGCTCGAAAATTTTTGGGGTGCAAAAAGATTTTTTATTTTTTATTTTTTCTGCGGCCTTGGTGCCGCATTAATTTATTTGGGAGTGCAGGGAATTGAAATCTATCGCATGCAGCAGCTTGTAAATGATTATGCTCAGCATCCAGATAGTGCTGCATTTGCAACCTTGCTCGAGAAGCTTGGCGGCGGTATCAATTATTCAGCACTTCAGAATTTTATTACTGCATGGAAGGCAAACCCCGGCGATTCCAGCTATGCGAAGGAATCAATTGAGGCAGCACAAAGTTTTATTACCGGCTTAAAAAACACTCCTGTTGTGGGAGCATCAGGTGCAGTTTACGGAGTTTTGCTTGCGTATGGAATGATGTTTCCAAACACTGAAATCATCATGTTATTTTTTCCGATACCGATAAAAGCAAAATATGCTGTAATTTTATTCGGCGCTTTGGAATTGTTTCTTGGTGTTACAGGATTTCAACCGGGCGTTGCGCACTTTGCGCATTTAGGCGGAATGATATTCGCTTTCATTTTAATAAAGTATTGGAATAAAACAAACAGAAGAAGTTTCTACTAATGAGCAACGTAATCTGGAAAGAAATCAGAAGCACCTTTCAGCGCAATGATAGCATGGTCTATCAGCTTGTGTTGGTGAATGCTGTGATTTTTTTATTGCTGCAATTGTTGCGGTTGCCCATGTATTTGATCAACCTTGATTATAACATTACCGCATTTACAAATGATCTTGGATTGCCTGCAAGTTTCACAACATTGTTGCATCAGCCGTGGACGATGTTCACCTACATGTTCACGCATTTCGAATTCATGCACATCGTTTTCAATTTACTCTTACTTTTTTGGTTTGGAAAAGTGCTCACTGAATTTGCAGGCCATCGCCGCTTGTTACCTGTTTATTTATTAGGAGGAATCTGTGGCGGATTTTTCTACATGATCGCTTATAATATCTTCCCGGTATTTGATGATTCTGTAAATGAAGCAAGAGCTTATGGTGCATCGGCGAGTGTGATGGCAATTATTTTTGCCGCAGTTACATTGGTACCGGATTACACCATGTTCTTATTTTTCTTTGGGGCAGTAAAAATTAAATGGATTGCATTGGTGCTGGTGATCATTGATCTCATAAGCATCCCCGATTCAAATCCCGGCGGACACATTGCACATCTTGGCGGCGCATTGTTTGGATTTCTTTATGTAAAACAATTACAGAGCGGAAGAGATTTAGGAATCGTGATTAATAATGTGGGTGAAGCCATCAGTAATTTTTTTAAGAGAGGCAGTAAATTAAAAGTGAGTTACCGCAAAAACGAAAAGTCAAATTCATTTTTTCAAACTAAACAAACACCTTCGGAGCAAGAACGTATTGATACCATCCTCGACAAAATTTCTCAATCGGGTTATGAATCATTGACCAAAGAAGAAAAAGAGTTTTTGTTTAAAGTAAGTAAAGACGATTTGAAATAATTTAAAAATACCATGCGTCTCTTTATCATCGTTATCCTACTTTGCGAAAAATCTTCTCCTAAAATTTCTTTCGAAACTTGTCATTCATTAAAAAGTTTTTTCTCTTTCTCAATGTAATCACTGCTCTTTGCATTGTTGCAGGCGGCATGAGCATTTACATAAATCCAACTGATTTTTGGGTGCTTTCATTCTTCGGATTGTTGTATCCTGCTTTTCTGCTGCTGAATATTTTTTTTATTTTCTTCTGGATTATTGTTAGGTTGCAATACGTATTCATTTCAATAGTAGTGATTGCACTCACCTATCCGGTTCTTAAAACCTATTTCGCTTTCAACTTTTCTTCTTCCCCAAATAAAATTTCTTCACCACAAATAAAAGTGATGAGCTATAATGTAAGAAATTTTGATTTATATAGATGGACAAAGAACAAGAACACGCTCGATAAAATGATGGAGTTGATTGCAAATGAAGATGCAGATGTCGCCTGTTTTCAGGAATTTTATAATGCCGACACCGGAAAATTTAAAACCATTAAGCGATTACTTGACGAAGCAGGATTCAACTATTATCACTTCGAAAAAACAGCAGGGAAAAAAAATACCCGGGGATGGGGCATTGCAACTTTTTCGAAATATCCGATCATAAATTTTGGAGCAGAAAAATTTGAGAATTCAAAATTTAATTCTGCCATGTATTGCGAT
>JAJAYG010000489.1 GCA_026786335.1 Chitinophagales bacterium
AAAAATCAAAATATGTTAATGACATCACTGTTTGCTGTATTTATGTAAACACAACTAAATTCAACGACCCTAAAGACCTGGAGAAATACCCGCGGCCGATTGTAAAGGATATTGAATTTTTGTTAACCGCTGAATGCGATATTCTCTATTTACCATCTACAATTGATATCTATCCAAATGGGATTAATCAGTTGAAGAAATTTGACTTGGGGTTTTTAGAAAACTTTCTGGAAGGTGCATCACGCCCCGGCCATTTTAATGGTGTTGCAAACGTGGTGGAAAGGCTTTTAAGAATTGTAAACCCTCTAAGACTTTATCTTGGGCAAAAAGACTTTCAGCAGGTAAAAGTGGTTGAAAAAATGCTGAGCACTACTGATTTAAAATCGCAAATTATCATGTGCCCGATTGTGAGAGAGCAAGATGGGCTTGCAATGAGCTCGCGAAATGAGCGGTTAACCGTATCTCAAATTCGAAATGCTGCCGGAATCTCAGATCAACTTTTCTTCATTCAAAAAAACAGAAAAAACTTTACGGTTGCCCAGCTAAAGGATATGGCAACAACAAAAATAAATTCATTAACTGAAACAAAAGTTGATTACTTAGACTTTTGCGATGCAGCTTCATTTCAGCTTATAAATGATTGGAATGATGCAAAACAAGTTGTTTGTGTAACTGCTGTTATTGCATGCGATGTAAGACTGCTGGATAATATTTTAATTAGTTGATCTTTTTGCTTGCACTATGATAGCATTCCTATATGGAGTGAACTTCACTTTTCACTTTTTGTTCGATGATTAAGAATATTACAGATTTACTTTAGTATTAAATCTAATTTTTCACAACATACCTTTGCTCAATGATGATGATGATAGAAGTAGTTAAGTCAAAAATTCACCGAGCCCGCGTTACTGATGCAAACATAGATTATGTAGGAAGCATTACAATTGATGAAGATCTAATGCTTGCTTGCAACCTTATTGAAAATGAAAAAGTGCAGGTTGTAAACGTGAATAACGGAGAGCGATTAGAGACCTATGTTATTAAAGGCGAGCGCGGAAGTGGAACAATTTGCCTGAATGGTGCTGCTGCCCGCAAAGCGGTAAAAGGAGATATCTTGATCATTATCTCCTATGCAACAATTGATTTTGAAGCAGCAAAATCTTTTAAACCAACCATTATATTTCCAAATGAAAACAATCGCCTTAGCTAACTGACGTGAAGCAAAAAATATTTTCTGTTTTGCGGATTCTTTTATTCTTCGGCATTGGGATATTATTGTTTTGGATGGTTTTGCGAAATCAGAATATTGAAGAAATAAAATCGAAACTTCGCGATGCCGATTGGAGTTGGGCTGTGCTTGCACTTTTTTTCGGATTACTCAGTAACATCTTAAGAGCGCTCAGATGGAACATGCTCATACTTCCGCTGGGCTATAAGCCAAAACTCATCAATAGCTTTGGTGCCGTAATGGTTGGTTACATGGTGAACCTGGCTATTCCCAAACTTGGCGAAGTATGGAAATGTGTGATTTTAAACCGGTATGAAAAAACACCTATAAATAAATTAATCGGAACCATCGTTGTAGAAAGAATCATTGATGTGCTCACTATTTTTTTATTGCTAGGCGTTGTGATTATTCTCGAGTTTGATAAAATGAGCAGCTTTAGTATTGAATATGTTTTTAAACCTATGGGGGTAAAATTTCAAAATTTTATTTCTCAGGGTCCGCTCTTTTATGCTTTAATCTTTGTTGCAATTATCATAGTTGCATTGCTTTTTTCGTTTCTGCTTTCGCGATTTAAAGGAACAAAATATTTCATCAAACTTAAATACATGATCAGGGGTTTTGTATCTGGTATAAAAGCAGTTGGCAGTTTAGAAAACCGAAATCTTTTTATTCTCTATTCATTACTTATCTGGTTTCTTTATTTGCTGATGTCTTACGCATGTTTTTTCTGTTTTAAAGAAACTAGCGGACTCGGTTTTATAGCAGCACTCACAGTAATGGTTTTCGGCGGCTTTGGATGGGCAGCGCCGGTTCAGGGTGGTGTTGGATCTTATCATTTCTTTGTAACACAAACTTTAATTTTGTTCGGCATTTCTGAAGAGAACGGACTTGCATATGCTATTCTATCTCATGCAACTCAAGTTTTTGCAATGTTATGTTTAGGTTTAATTTCATTAATCATGTTACCGATCATCAATAGAAAAAGAATAGTTGAAATAAAAAATTAATTACTTGTCAAACGTACCAAATCCACCTGTAAGCATTGCTTCAGTAATGCAAAATAAAATCATGACAATTGATAACCTCAAGCGCATGATTGCTGTATGGCGAATTCACGGATCAAAAAAAATTGTTTTCACCAATGGCTGTTTTGATCTTTTGCATCCCGGCCATTTGCATGTGATTCATGAGGCGAAGTCTTTAGGCGGCATTTTAATTGTTGGTGTAAATACAGATTCATCGGTTAAAGATATAAAACCAGGAAGGCCTATACAAGATGAAAATTCGAGAGCAATTATTCTTGCTTCACTCGAAGCAGTTGATGCAGTAATTTTATTTGGTGAGGAAACTCCATTAGAACTCATCAAACAATTGCAGCCCGACGTAATTGTTAAAGGCGGTGATTATAAACCCGAAGAAGTTGTTGGAAAAGAAGTTACTGATGCAAATGGCGGCAAGGTTGAAATTATTGCGCTGCTTGAAAATTTTTCTACCACGGGTATTATTAAGAAAATGGAAAATAGAAAATCGAACACTTCATCAACTTAAATTTCTTCACACCACTATTTTCTATTCCCCGCTTCCTTCAAAAAATAATCACGAATGCTTTTTGCAAAACCACTTTCTTGATTCATCATTCTTTCAGGATGCCACTGAACAAGTAATAGCGGCGGTTTGCCAATGTCATCTTTCCATTCAAGTCCTTCAATAACTCCTTCTTTACAATTAGAATTTGAGATAAGTCCATCTGCAATTTTATCGGCAGACTGATGGTGCGCAGAGTTTACTTCGCCTTCTTCTTTCCCCGAAATATCAAATAATAATGAGCCGGGTTTAACATGAATGTGATGGTGCGAATCATTTTCATCTTCCCCCTGATCATGCCAATCAACCTTCAAATGTGATGGAATATCCCGTATAAGTGTACCGCCAAAAAAAACATTTGCAATCTGCAAACCGCGGCAAATTCCAAGCAACGGTTTCTTGTTATGCTGTGTTTGCTCAATCACATTTAATTCAAACAGGTCTCGCCTTTCATTTATATTATTTTGATCGAGCAATGGATAGTAATCTTCTCTCCCATAAAATTTTGGATGCACATCGTGACCACCGCTCAGTACAATTCCATCGCACTCGCAAACAAATTTTGCATTGTTTGCCTCGTACGAAAGTTTTACAACTTCAATATCGGGGTTCATTGATCGAATCCAACCATTGTAGTTTCTAAACTTCTCTCCGCAATCAGTTATACCAATCGTAATTTTTTTAGTATTCATTGTTGAATGGGGCTAATTAAAAAAGTCAATTCATTTTACCGAATTGACCTTTAAAATTTTTTATTATAATGAATTAGTTGCTTACAATTCCAAAATTATCATTGCTGTTTTTCTCTTTACTTTTAAAGTATGCAGATTTTGTTGCTGCATCGGTTGCAGTCTTTTTGCTTAAATCTTTATGGAATGTTTCAGTACCAATAGAAATGTACCATAATGGGCTTCGGGGACCGTAATCCGGAATTTCATAACCAGCATCATAGATACCCTGATAATTCAGAAAATCCATTAAATAGTATTTGAATTTGATGTAACCACCATGAGTGGTGTGAAGTTCGGCAAAAACAGAAGGGTTGAAAATATTAATCTTATCATCGAACCAATTACTATATTTATACTTATTCCCATTGTCCTTTATTTTTCGCTTATAAGCAAACATAATTTCTGCTTCTGCTCCCGTCGCAAAATAAGTTCCTCCATCTACATTCCCTACTTTTAAAGCCAATGGAAGGCCCAGTGAATAAGATCGCTCTTTAATTTTTATTTCCCTTGATAAATTAATTCCGTTTGCATCGGTAAATTGGTATTTAACCTTACTGATCAAACCAACGTTGCGAAGATTAAGTCCGGTGTAAATGCCGGCATGTTTGGAAAAATCATAATGGAAATGCTGACCGAAATTGAAAACCGGCGACCATCTTATTACAGGAGTTAAATCTGTAGTAGAGGTTTCAACACTTCCATAAGAAAATATTGATTCTCCTGATGATGCCATGTAACTTTTCTGCGCCGCTGCATTAAATGTAAATGCAATTGCACTTAATACAATTGACAAAAGTATTTTTTTCATAGCGCGGTTTAATTTATATTAATAATTTTCAAAGGTAAAAACATTATTACATTTAATTGAAATGAACCATTCAATTTTTCACCAGTGCAAACCATGCAGGCTTTAATCTTAATATTTTATTATAGGTTTCACATGTTGTTAAGTGTGCTCCTTTCAAGTAACCTGTACTCATCAAAAACTCATTCACTATTTCGCCGCCGGTAAATTTGAATTCAGTTTTAAAAACTTTCACCCATTCCTCTTTTGTTTTTGGATGCTGTTGGTTAAGCCAATTTTTAAATGAGCCACATTGCTTTTGAATTTTTTTTATTCGTCTTGCATTTTCTATGGTTGCTTCAATTTTTAATCGGTTCCGAATAATACCGGCATCATGCATTAACCGTAACTTTTGTTTTTCGCCATAGCGAGAAACTTTATCAATACTAAATCCAGCAAATGCCTTGTAGAAATTTTCTTTCTTCTTTAAAATAGTTTCCCAACTTAAACCTGCCTGATTAATTTCAAGAACTAATCTTTCAAACAATCGGTCATCATCATCAATGGGAAAACCATATTCATGATCGTGATAATGCTTGTGTACCTTATGGGTTGAGGAATTTTTAGCAACATCACAATAAGATTTTTCAACTTCCATTGTTCAAAATATTTTTGGAGAAACAAAAATACAATCACATCATTAATACTTTTACAGCAAGATATGCAAATGCAATTTAAAAAGATAAACAACGGTGATGCAGACTTCTTTCAAAAAACCTTGGGCATCAATAATGTTTTGCTCGATGAAGAATCGAAACAAAACTATTCGCACGATGAAACTGAGGACCTCAAATTTTTACCGGAATTAATTTTGAAACCTTCCTCTGTTAAAGAAATTTCTTCAATCTTAAAATATTGCAATGAAAAAAATATTGCCGTAACTCCAAGAGCAGCCGGCACAGGATTGAGTGGTGGTGCTTTACCAGTTTTCGGAGGTGTCATTCTTTCCATTGAAAAACTAAATCGAATTATAGAGATTGATGATCGCAACCACCAGGTAACAGTTGAAGCTGGAGTAATTACACAAGTATTGCAAGATGCTGTTAAAGTAAAAGGATTGTTTTATCCACCCGATCCTGCAAGCAAAGGTTCTTGCTTTATAGGTGGAAACATTGCAGAAAATAGCGGCGGACCAAAGGCCGTTAAGTACGGCGTTGTAAAAGACTATGTTTTGAATTTGGAGGTTGTATTACCATCGGGCGAAATAATCTGGACGGGTGCAAACGTTTTAAAAAATGCAACCGGTTACAATCTCACGCAATTGATTGTAGGCAGTGAAGGTACACTCGCTGTTGTTACAAAAATAGTTCTGCGATTGTTACCTCATCCGCAATTTGATTTATTAATGCTGGTACCATTTCGTTCAGCAATAGAAGCTTGCGAAGCAGTAAATAAAATTTTTATGGAAGGCATTATACCTTCGGCAATGGAGTTTATGGAACGCGATGCAATTGATTTTGCAAAGCAATTTATTGAGGTAAAAAATATTCCAATTGCAGATGACATCAAAGCACATTTGCTGATCGAAGTTGATGGAAATGATTTAGAAGTACTCTATAAAGAAATGGAAAAAATCACAAACGTGCTTCAGCAATTTGATATTTCTGAAATATTATTTGCTGATACTGCCGACCAAAAAAATGAATTGTGGAAGTTGAGAAGAAGTGTTGCTGAAGCAGTGAAATCACATTCGGTTTACAAAGAAGAAGATACCGTGGTTCCGCGAGCCGAATTGCCAAAACTTTTGCAGGGAGTAAAAGACATTGGTAAAAAATTCGGATTCAAATCGGTTTGCTATGGCCACGCCGGTGATGGCAATCTTCATGTAAACATTATTAAAGGTGAAATGAATAATGAAGAGTGGAATGAAAAATTACCACTGGGCATTCGTGAAATTTTTCAACTGTGTGTTGATTTAAAAGGAACTATATCGGGTGAACATGGCATTGGCTGGGTGCAAAAACCATACATGAACATTGCATTCAATCCGGTTCAAATGAATTTAATGAAACAAATAAAAAATGTTTTCGACCCCAATGGAATTTTAAACCCCGGGAAAATTTTTGATTAAAAATCATGTAATACTTTTGACACAGTAAATTTTACTTTATGAAAAAAATAATTTTCATTTTCATCATTTCACTTTTCATTTCACCTATAAATATTTTTGCACAGGATAAACCAGAAGAATCAAGTGGAAGCCCCGATAATTCCAGCGCCAGCCCCGATTCAAAATCCTACATTCCCTTTAAAGATCGAATTTTTGTCGGAGGAAGTTTTGCTTTAAGCTTTGGCAATGTCACCTACATTGGTGTTTCGCCAATAGTTGGCTATCACTTTACACCCAAGTTGAGCGGTGGTGTTGGTATCAGCTATTATTATTGGAAAGATAATATTTACCATTATGAAAATTCTATCTATGGAGGTTTGCTTTTCAGTCGCTACATCGTTTATAAAGGATTGTTTCTCGAAGCAGATTTTGAAGCGAATAATAATTATGCATACTTTAATGATGCGGACAATTAGTTCAAAACCCACTAAGAGAATGGATTCCTTCGCTCTTATTAGGTGGTGGTTACAGTTCAAGTATAGGGGCACATTCAGCATTTTATATTTCTGTTCTCTACGATGTAATACAAAATATAAACAGTCAGTATTACAGAATAC
>JAJAYG010000490.1 GCA_026786335.1 Chitinophagales bacterium
AACAATTGCAGTTGGTTACGCAGAGCAAATAAAATATCCTGAAAAAACTATTTGGGAAAAACCCATGGGAAAATTTTCGGTGTGTATTGAAAAAACTTTTGCGCCTTCGGCAAGAGGAATAGGATTGGTAATCGGTTGCTCCACTTTTCCGGTGTGGAATACATTACCGGGTTTGTATGCAGATTTGATTACAGGAAATGCTGTGATTGTTAAACCACACCCCAAAGCAATTCTTCCGATTGCAATTTGTGTTGCTGCCATTCAGCAAACTTTAAAGGAAAATGGCTTTGATGCGAATATTGTTCAGCTCGCAGTTGATACGCTTGATAAACCGATCACCAAAGAATTGGCAACACTGCCCGATGTAAAATTGATTGATTACACTGGAGGAACTGCATTTGGAAATTGGATTGAAGCACTTCCTTCAAAAATAACTTTTACCGAAAAGGCAGGAGTAAATTCAGTGATCATTGATTCGGCAAAAGATATTGATGCGGTGTTACAGAATCTTGCTTTCTCTGTTTCGCTTTACTCGGGGCAAATGTGTACAGCACCGCAAAATTTTTTCATTCCCGAAAAAATAAAAGTGGGTGAAACAGAACTTTCATTTGAAGAAGTGGCTGCCAAACTCAGAGACAGCATCAGCGCTTTGGTAAACAACCCGAAAATGGGACCAGGAGTTTTGGGCGCCATACAAAATGAAAAAACTTTGGAGCGCACTCAACAAACTTCACAATCGGGTGGGGCAGTAAAATTGGCATCGGCTGCTGTTGTAAATGCAGAGTTTGAAAACTCACGCACTGTTTCCCCAGTGTTGCTTGAAGTTTCTGCTGATGATAATAAAATATTTGAGAATGAATTATTCGGCCCCATTGCCATAGCAATTAAAACCAAAAACACCGGTGAATCAATTGCGCTTGCAAAACAAATGGCACAGCAACATGGTGCAATTACTTGCGCTGCATACACAACCGATGAAAATGTGATGCAAAAAATTGCTGAGGAGATGAATGAAGTTTATACACCTGTAACTTTTAATTTAACCGGCCCCATTTGGGTTAATCAGCATGCTGCCTTTTCCGATATGCATGGCACCAGCGGAAATCCATCGGGCAATGCATCATTTACCGATGCTTCTTTTGTAAATAAAAGATTTGTTTGGGTAGGAAACAGAAGAATGATGTGATTAATAAATTACGCTTGCTATGTTATTGATTTCATCAGCATCGCAAGGTTGTTTTGACTTTGAATATGTTTATGAACTTTATTTTTTTTAAAATGGAAACATTTTATTAGGTTTACGTTTAATTCCTTAGTACTTTCTTTATTCAGATAAAGCTTCTCCCTCTTTTTCATGAAATTAATTTTTACTTCTATAATTTTATTTTTCAGCATCTGCTTTTGCAATGCAGCCATTGTTACAGGGCTTACCGGTTTTTATCGCCATGGTCAGGTATTTCTTACCTGGCAAAATGTAAGCAACCTTAGCACTTACTATAAAGTTTACCGCTCAACTTCACCCATAACTTCCTCTTCACAACTTGGCACCTGCGAGTACTTGGGTTATACAGATAGCTATAGTTCAAAAGACATAAGCCTATCTGCACAGGATTCAACAACTAAATATTTGAGAATCGATTCTGCGGGTATTCCATTGCCAAGTACTACCGGATTATTTGTGGCAACTACCCTCGTTAATGGAAATTATTTTTATGCTGTAACAACACTTTTATCTTCAGTCGAGGATGTGACCGTTACAGTAAGTAGTAATTCTTTGACCAGCGCAATTACAGAGTTGGTTAATAAACCAATGCCTGTGTACCAGGAATACAGAATTATAAGCAAAGATACTGTTGAGATATATACTACATTTCTCAGTAGCAAGTATGCAATTGATTCACCTCTAATGAACAATGCGGGATTCATGGATTTTGATTTTGCAGTTGCACGAAATCATCCCGATGGAACTCTGCGCCCTATTCGAATTAGACTACATGGAGGGGGAGCTCTATTTCTTGAAAAGATGGCTGTTTTTACTGAGAATGAAATTAATTTGAATGTTGAAGACAAGCTACCAAGCGGTGAGAAAACCGGTTTTTGGGGATTGAATTCCAACTTTAATATTTATGATGATTCTTATAATACTCCATGGAAGGATGGTGTGAACTATAATCATACTCAAAGAAGAATTATTGATGCAGTAGATTGGGCAATTGCAAATCTGCAGGTTGATACTAATCGAATTTATCTTGAATCATCTTCAATGGGATCGCCCGGTGCTTATTTTATGGGCGTTACATATCCCGAAAGATTTGCTGCGATTAATCTTAGTGCAGGATTATTCAATTTTGCTTTTGACAGTGATTATCAGAGTAACTGCTCGATGAACACAAACAAAAGCAATCGCAAAGAAGGAGATGACAGATTTGGAAAAATTGGAACAAACCTGCCGAGCAACCTTAGCATTGGAACTTATCAGGCATTAAACGGTGGGGCTCTGATTCATTTGGACCCGAACAGAGACTATCCTTTTTTCTATAGTATCAATGGAAAAAAAGATAAGGTAATGGGGTGGACTGAAAAAACATTTTACTACGATTCGGTAAATAACAATTATGCAGGCGGTTGGTATTTTTATGACCAGCGCCAGCACAATGGCCTCGACGGGATATGGGATGGAAACAACTTTGATATGTTTCGATACAGCAAAGCCATTTCATATCCGGCAATTTCAAATTGTTCATTGAATGAAGATTGGGGAGACGGGGATGGTAGTTCAGGCGATTCATATGGAACTGTTAATGGAAGCATCGATTGGTTGCCACCATCAAAAGACAATGCAACAAACTATGAAATAAAACTTTTTATTCGTGACCTTTCAAAGAGCGATGGCACGTTTAAAGTTTACGCTGATTCATGCACAGCTACCATTGTACCGCGCCGACTGCAAGGGTTTCATGTTGCAACCGGTGCAACAGTTTATTGGAGTATAACGCATAAAGGAAATGTGATTCAATCGGGTTCGATTGTTAAAGAAAATGGAATAATGATTTTCCCATTAATAAAAATTTATAAAGATTCGGTTCTGTTTAAGTTGACACTTAGTGTTGCAACTTATTATCAGGATAATGATGATGATGGATATGGAAATCCATCGGTGTCAATTGTTGCTGCACTTCAACCCATTGGTTATGTTTTAAATGCCAATGATTGTAATGATTCAAATGCATTGATCAATCCTGGTACAAATGAAGTTTGCAATACTGTTGATGACAATTGCAACGGTTCAATCGATGAAGGCCTTATACAGTTTACCTACTATGTTGATTCGGATGGTGATAGTTATGGAAATTTAAGTTCTTCTATTTCTACTTGTTCTTCCAATGTTCCTATCGGTTATGCTCTTTCATCCAACGATTGTAATGATGAAAATACTGCTATTCACCCGAATGCAACAGAAGTTTGTAATATGATTGATGATGATTGCAACACTCTTATCGATGAAAATAATTCGATCGTAGCAACGA
>JAJAYG010000491.1 GCA_026786335.1 Chitinophagales bacterium
CATCCACACTTATCCTCGACTGCTTGATGCAAAAACCAATGCGTCTCATCACGAGGCGTAATGTAGATTTACGCCACTTTGCAGCGACAACTGGTCGACTCTGGTGGGCCCACAAAATTGATTATCATTAAAATGCTGTCCTAATTTTTGTTTCCCTCTGTTTCCTGTATGCCATTTAGTTTGTGCCTGAATTGGGATAAAGCAATGTACACAGCTTTACGTGCTCTGTTAACTCCGCCAATTGGTTCGTGATCTTTTATGCAATGCCATGGAGTAAATGAAAGAGATTCTACATATTCATTTTGCTTTTGCGAAAGAAAATTTTGTTTAGGAATTTTTATTGTTGCCAATTTTATAAAGGTAGATTTCCATTCAACCGTTGGGTCTTCGATTGGCATTGCTTCAGGAACTTCCTGAAACTGAACCATGAAGTCGAAGTAAAAATCGGACGCAGCAAGATCATCGGCTAACCGGGTTTGAAGAAAATTTTCTGCTGGATTTTTTGGAAACACACTTTCAATCTTCTGCTGCGGAAGCACCGCATATTTAACAACACGATTTCCCGAACCAAAACGAAATGGAGTGGTACTATAAAAAGATTCTTTTAACAGATTGCTGCATTTTGAAATTTGTTTTATCGAGCGCATTGCAACTGCAGGATGGGTGATCACATACAAAAATAATTTTACGCCGCCGCTCATAAGTAGTTAAAGATTTTTGAAAATCTTTTACCGAACGTGTTTGAAGTGTTTTTGAAGTGATCAATAAAAAATCCTGCGTAACAGCATTCTTATCGTGCTCCAAAAGTTTTTCACCTTTAACTTCAAATAATTTTAAAGCCATTCCCCGCATGTCTTTGTTAGCATCTGGTGAAGGTTTTTTCTTGGCATTGGATAGCCGACACCACATTGGATATTGAGCACCGGGTTGAAACAAACCGGTTCGATATTCATTTTCCAAATCTTCTCTAACAATAAAACTCGCTTTAAGAAGCCCATGGGTTTTTGGATGAAACATTCGCTTTACTGTTCCAGTAAGATAATACTTAGGAAGTGTTTTTTTGAAAACCTCAATAATTTTTTTAATGTCGCCATCCTCATCTTGCGCAAATTGTTCTTTTCCCGCGTGCAAAGAATTACCGGCAGATTTATTTTTCATGGTAATGAAATTGAGAATGTAATGACGAATGTAAAAATAAAAGTATCTCACAATTTGATAATTTAAAATAATGCATCACCTTCGTTTCGGTTAAATCAATAATGAATTAGAAAACCTAACACTAAACTTAATTTTATGAAGAGAACAACTATTACGAAACTTTTGATTTTTGTTTTGCTTTTCATTACCGCACAATCATTTGCACAGAACTATACTGTAACAGGTAAAGTAACAGATGCAAATAATGTGGAACTCATTGGCGCAACCGTGCGGCTTAAGAGTGATGCATCCATAGGAACCAACACCGACGAAGAAGGAGAATTTAATTTGAAAGTTCCCGAAATTTCTGGCGCGCTAATTTTTACTTATGTCGGCTACGCAGATAAAGAAGTTGCATTCTCTGTGGGAAATATGTTTTTAAAAGTAGCAATGGGTGCCGATCGTGAATTGGAAGAAGTGATTGTGGTGGGTTACGGCGTGCAGCGCAAGAGCGATGTGATTGGAGCTATCTCTACCATTAAAGGAGATAAAATTGAAGACCAACCGGTATCAAATGTTGCATCGAGCATACAAGGAAAAGTTTCAGGCATCAATGTATCTAATGCATCAGGTACTCCCGGCGCTTCGTTGCTGGTGAGCATTCGCGGCTTAAGCAATCCTCTTTATGTGGTGGAAGGAATTCCTCTTATTAGTGAAAGCAATTCTGCTATTGCAACTTCTTATGATACACAAGGGAATGTTACCGGCAGCGGTCAATCTATTTCTTCTATCAGTGATATTAATCCTGATGATATTGCATCTGTTGAAATTTTGAAAGATGCATCATCAACTGCCATCTATGGCGCGCGCGCTTCGAATGGTGTAGTGCTGATTACCACCAAACGCGGACAGGCAGGAAAAACAAAATTCAATTTGAATTATTACACCGGTGTGCAAAGTGTTTTGCATCCCATTCATTTTTTAAACTCTGATCAGTTTGTTGCATTGGAAGAAGAAGCACGCCAAAATGATTTGAATGTTTACAATAATGATAACATGGCTTTCGGCCCCGATTTTAATCCTGCAGTACTTACCAATCCTTTACCAGATACATGGCATACAGGAGTAAATACTGATTGGATGAATGAAATTTTTCGTGCAGCTCCAATCAATGATGTTGATTTTTCAATGCGTGGGGGAAGTGAAAAAACAAAATTCTTTTTCGGCACTTCTTATTTCGATCAGCAGGGAACAGTGATTGAATCATACTACAAACGGTTTAACACAAGACTAAATTTTGATCACGAAATAAATGATCACATTTCTTTCGGAACAAATCTTTCCATCACCTATTCACGCAACAGAAGAAGTTTTAATGATGATGTGTACACCGGTATTGTTACCAATGCCATTGGTGCTTCACCATTGATGCCGGTGTATAATGAAGACGGAACTTACAGCGACTTTACGCAATATCAGGCAAGTTGGCTATCTGATAATCCTGTTAAATCGGCGCATGAAATTATTGGATACACCAATACCTATCGGTTGCTCGGTACTGTTTTCGGGCAAATAAAATTTGCTAAAAATTTTGCATTCAAGAGTTCATGGTCTGCGGATTATACTTACTTAACCGACAATCAATATTTCTCTCCGCTCACAGTTGATGCAGAAAATGTTGGAGGCAAAGCGACTGATGCAAATTTTAATCAACTCATTTGGTTGGGTGAGAATATTTTAACCTACGATAAAAAGTTAGGTGATCACCACGTAAATCTTGTTGGCGGTTTCACCTTGCAGGAATCACAATCTGCCAGTCAAAGTATCAGCGGTCAGGGATTTCCTGAGGGCAGCGGTTTGCAATTAGTATCAAGTGCTGCAAACATTACAGGCGGTAGTTCAACTGCAACCGGTTGGTCTTTGGTTTCATTTCTTGGCAGAGTAACTTATGATTACAAATCAAAATATCTTTTTGAAGTGAGTGCAAGAAGTGATGGCTCTTCGCGATTCTCACCATCAAATCAATTTGCATTCTTTCCTGCTGTTGCAGGTGGTTGGAGAATATCATCAGAAGATTTCTTTCCCAAAAATGAAGTGCTTACTGGTTTAAAACTGCGAGCGAGTTACGGACTCACCGGCGATCAGGAGATTGGTGATTTTCAATATGTAAAATTCTGGTACCCGATAACTTATGACGGGCAACCGGGTTTGGCGCCTCGAAATCTTAGTGATCCAAATTTAAAATGGCAAACAAATAAAATGATTGACTTTGGTTTCGACTATGAACTTTTTGGTGCACGCCTCAGCGGTTCATTTGATTATTACAAAGGAAATAAAACTGATTTGCTGAGTGAAGATGTTATTCCCGGTACTTCAGGTTTCGGAACCATCACAAGAAATTATGGCAACATTGAAAACAAAGGTTGGGAGTTTAATGTGGATGCAACTGTATTGCGCAGCGCTGTTACCTGGGATATTGGTGCAAATATTTCTTATTTGCACAATGAAATAATTTCATTGAGTACCGATGGTGTTTTGGTAAGTGCTTACAATGATCTTGCGCCAACTCACATTTTGCAGGAAGGTGAAGCACTCGGAACTTTTTGGGGAGTAAAATATTTAGGTGTTGACCCTGAAACAGGTGATCCATTGTATGAGGATTTGAATAATGATGGAACCATTGATGACAATGATGCGCAGATAATCGGCAAAGCAACCCCCGATTATTACGGCGGATTTTATACCGATTTGAAATGGAAGAACTGGGATCTTTCTTTGTCATCAAGTTTTAGCATTGGCAATGATGTTTACAATTTAATTCGCGGTGAGTATGAATCACTTGGCTGGAGCGATCAGGGTTGGGATGAAAACAATGTGCTCTATCAGGTGTATGCAAACAACTCAGATATTGTAAATAACCGATGGCAGCAACCGGGAGATCAAACTGATATTCCGCGTGCATCACTCATCAACTTAAATGTTTACCAAAACTCATCGCAGACAATTGAGAATGGTTCCTTCTTTCGTATAAGAACAATTCTTCTCGGTTACACTATTAAACCGAAGACCACAAAAAATTTCAATTCAATAAGAATCTATGCCCAAGTGCAAAATCCATTTTTGTTCTCTGGCTATTCAGGATTCGATCCCGAAGTAAGTTCCAACGGCGGCGATCAACCTTCCACTGCAGGAATTGATTATGCTGCTTATCCATCGGCGCGAACTTTCATGGGTGGATTCAGTTTTAATTTTTAATCATTGAAAAAAAAGAAATCATTATGAAAACATTCAACTCAAATAAAATAAACTCTGTACCCTCCGTGAAAAACCTCTGTTCCCTCTGTGGTAAAACTTTTTTTCTTTCATTTTTTATTCTCACAATTCTTATCTCCTTCTCTTCTTGCAAAAAATTCCTTTCCAAAACATCACCCAATGATGTGGCCGATGAAAATATGTTTCAGGATGCAGCATCATTAGAGAGTGCACGTATAGGTTTGTACAACACATTGCAAGATGTAAATTATTACGGCGGTTACTTTCCACTCATGGTTGATGCGCACAGCGATAACGGACAAACAGGAGGATACGATTCTCCCGCTCTCGATGAGTTAGGAAACAAAACTTTAACTTCTTCTAATCTCTATATTGAGAATACCTGGATTGAAATTTACAATACCATCTACACTGCCAATCAAATTATTGAACATGTTGATGGAATTGAAGACCCAACTTTAAGCGATGAATTGCGAAATGATATTCATGGCGAAGCACTCACTATTCGTGCGCTCGCGCATTTCGATTTGCTTAGAATGTTTGGTGAACATTGGGATCTTACATCAACTTACGGAATTCCAATTGTTGATCACATTGCAACACCTGAAGAAATTATTGGCAGAAGCACAGTGAGTGCAACTTATGATTTTATCATTGGTGATTTAACTGCAGCGCTTGATCTTGTTTCGAATGATGATTACCGCTATGATCCTGTTGTGCCAAAGGGACATCAATACATTACCAATGATGCAGTGAAAGCTTTGCTCGCAAGAGTTTATCAGTACAAAAAAGATTATGCTAATGCTTCGGAGTTTGCAAGCGAGGTAATCAACAGTGGAAATTTTTCATTAGCAAGTAATGTGAGTGATGTTTACACCACTAAACTTTCTTCCGAATCAATTTTTGAACTCACGTTTAGTTCGCTTGATCGCAGTCAGTACAATGCAGCAACTTATGCAAGACCCGATGCATTGCGCAGCGAAGTTTTATTTCTTGCCAATGAAAACCTGAAGGAATTTTTTGCGCAGCCCGATCGTACAAATGATTCAAGAGCAGCATTGGTTGATTTTGTAAATAATGATTTGAGTATTGAACCCGATGGAAGAACACAAAAATACAGAGGAGAAGATTTTCAGGATAACAGTGCTTATATTATTCGTCTTCCCGAAATGTTTTTGATTGAAGCAGAAGGTTCGTCATTTTATCCTCCGCCAGAATCGATTAATATTTTACGAATGGCAAGAGGGCTTCCTGCATATACTCCACAAGATGTGTTTGATGGTAATGAAGTTATCAATGAACGTAGGGCAGAATTAAATTTTGAAGGCCACCGCTTTTTTGATCTCGCGCATTGGGGAAAAGTTCAAGAAGTTTTAGGTGCTGATGTAAAATCAGTTTTTCCTATTCCATTAAGAGAAGTTACTGCGAGTGGCGGGGTGCTGGAGCAGTATCCGGGGTACTAAGAGTTTGACTAAAATAAATATTGAACATCGAATAAGAAATATCGAATATCACTGCCTGCCGATAGGCAACGATATTCACAGTTCAATTAATTTTACTTCATCATTCATTATTCAACATTCAGTATTCGATATTCAAAATATTATTTCCAAAATCAAAAATGAAAACCTTTCAATCCATAAATCCTTACGATTTCTCAATTGTTGCTGAGCATGAAATCATGAACGAGTTGCAGATCAATTCGGCGCTCGAAAATGCAACACAATCTTTTTCTTCATGGAGAAAAACTTCTTTTCAAAAACGAAGTGAATTAATTCTTTCACTTGCTAAAGTGTTGCGAGTAACAAAAGAAACTCACACCAAAACCATCGCACTCGAAATGGGAAAAATTTTAAGTGAAGGAAGAATTGAGATTGAGAAATGTGCAAAGTGCTGCGACTACTATGCAGCGAACGGAGAAAAAATTCTGACTGATGAACCAGTTGAAGCAGATGCAAAAAAATGTTTGGTAACGTTTCAACCTATTGGTGCCGTGTTTGGTATTATGCCGTGGAATTATCCCTTCTGGCAAGTAATACGTGCGGCAGTACCTGCAATTTTAGCAGGTAATGTTTTTTTATTAAAGCATGCGCCCAATGTTCTGCAGTGCGCAAAAGAGTTGGAAAATATTTTCCTCGAAGCAGGATTTCCGCACGGAGTTTTTCAGAACCTGATCATTGATATTGATCAAACGGAAAAAATTATTTTGCACAACATCGTGCAAGGCGTAACAATTACCGGCAGCGAACTCGCCGGCTCTTCTGTTGCATCACTTGCAGGCAAGCACATTAAAAAATCTGTTTTAGAATTGGGCGGCAGCGATCCATTGATTGTTTTGGAAGATGCTGATTTGAATGAAGCATCTAAAATCGCATTGCAATCACGCATGCAAAATGCCGGGCAATCATGCATTGCATCTAAGAGATTTATTGTGATGGAAAAAGTGAAAGAGGATTTTGTTCAGAAGCTGATTGAAGGAACAAAAAAGATTAAACAAGGAAATCAATTGCTTGAAAACACTTCGATGGGACCCATGGCTCGCTTGAATTTAGCAGAGAAATTAGAACAGCAGGAAAAATCTTCTTTAAAAAATGGAACTGAAATTTTAATTGGCGGCACTCGTGAGCAAAGTAATTTTCAACCCACGCTACTGGGAAATGTAAAACCCGGCGTTCCTGCTTTTGATGAAGAAATGTTTGGACCCATTGCTTCCATCATCACTGCAAAAAGTGAAGCAGAAGCAATAGAACTCGCAAACAGAAATCGCTATGGACTTGGTGCTTCCATCTGGACAAAAGATTTAGAGCGCGGTGAAAGAATGGCGCGCGAAATAAATGCCGGCGGCGTGTTCATCAACTCATTGGTAAAAAGTGATCCGCGGTATCCGTTTGGAGGAATTAAAAAATCGGGATACGGAAGAGAACTTTCGAGTTATGGATTAAAAGAATTTACAAATGTGAAAACAATTTTCATTCAGGAATAAAAAATAACCACAAAGTACACAGAGAAAAATTTCACAGAGAACACAAAGTTTCTCTGTGTATTCGGTGAAAATAACTTCATCTTCTCTGTGGTAAAAAACTAAAATGCATGTCAATCATTAAAACTGTAATTCAAGAATAAAAATTAACCACACAGTACACAGAAAAAAAATTCACGGAGAACAAAAAATTTCTCATTGAACTCCGTGAAGATCTCCGTGTTCTCTGTGGTAAAAAACTAAAACGCATGGCAATCATCACAACAAAAAAAGAAGAAACCGGTTACGAAATCTTCAAACAGAAAAAGAAAAACACTGAACTATTTGAGCGCCGGAAAAGATTGGTGCCCAATGCACTTAGCATCTTCACGCCCTCAACAGTTTCGAAAGCATCGGGTGCCATTGTAACCGATGTTGATGGCAATGAACTCATTGATTTCACAGGAGGAATTGGTGTTTTAAATGCAGGGCATTGTCCGCCCACAGTAGTAAAAGCAATTCAGGAACAGGCAGAAAAATTCATACATACTTGCTTTGGCGTGGCTGCTTATGATTTGTATTTAGATCTCGCCGAACGGTTGATTAGTTTGTTTCCACATGGCGAATCAACCAAAGTGATGCTCACTGGTTCGGGTGCCGAGAGTGTTGAGAATGCGATCAAAATTGCCCGACAAGCAACAGGAAAGCCTGCCATCATTTGTTATACAGGTGCATTTCACGGTAGAACACTAATGGCAACCACACTCACTTCAAAAGTCGGTTACAAAATGGGTTGCGGTCCGTTTGCGCCTGAGGTTTACAGAATTGAATTTCCCGATTTCTCCCATGATGGAAATGGTTTGAGTGAAGATGAATTTGCCGATCATCATTTAAAAAAACTCGATGAGTTCTTTCACTATTATGTTTCTGAAAAAAATGTTGCGGCAATAATTATCGAGTGTGTGCAAGGTGAAGGCGGCTTTAAGGTAGTGCCAAAAAAATATTTACAAGGCCTTAGAAAAGTTTGTGATGCAAATGGAATCATACTCATTATTGATGAAGTGCAAACCGGTTTTGGAAGAACAGGAACGTGGGCATCGTATCAGCATTTCGATGTAGTACCCGATCTTTCTACCTGGGCAAAATCAATGGCGAGCGGAATGCCAATTGGTGCAATGATGGGAAAAACTTCTGTGATAGATTCTATTAATCCCGGAACAATCGGCGGCACTTATCTCGGCAATCCTGTTTGTTGTGCTGCTGCGATTGCAACACTCGATCTCATGAAAGAGATTGACATCAATGAAAAAGGAAAACGAGTTTGTGAAATTGTTCGCAATCATTTTTTGGAAATGAAGAAGAAATTTCCGCAACACATTTCTGATGTTCGTGGCCTTGGCGCTATGATGGCATTTGAAGTTTCGCATAAAGGAAATATTCAAAAACCAAATGGCGAACTCACCAAACAAATTACCCAACGCTGCTATGATAAAGGATTGATCATCATAAGCGCAGGTGTAAATGGAAATGTGATTCGGGTGCTGAGTCCGCTGGTGATTAAAGAGAATGATTTAGTGAGGGGGTTGGAGATTATTGAAGAAGTATTGAATGAGCTAATCTGAGATTTCAATTCATTTAACTTCTTACCTTGTCAATTCAAATTTAATGATCACCAAAAACGCAGAACAAATTTTTAAGAAGCATGCAGAAGTTCAACACTACCTGAATCAGGTTGTGCGTTCTATGAATCCTGAAAAGGTGATTCTCTTTGGATCAAAAGCTACAGGACTTGCAGATCATAATTCAGCTACCGACCTTGCTGTTGTTACCAATCAAATTTTTGATACTACAGAAATTTATGGGGCAGTAGATATTATTGATTACAAGAACACAACTAAGAAATTGAAAGAGATAATTCAAAAGGAAGGCATCGTATTGTATGAACGCTAAAGCTGCATTGATTTTTCGCGACTATGAGAGGGGTATAAAGAAC
>JAJAYG010000492.1 GCA_026786335.1 Chitinophagales bacterium
ATAGTTGGCAGCATAGTTTGGGGAGTTGGAGGAATGATTCTTTTTATTCCATTGTTAGGCGTATTAAAAATAATTTTCGATAATGTTGAAGAGCTTAAACCATTCGGATTTCTGATTGGAGATGATGCAAGTGAAGGAGAATCTTTTTATTCAAGAATTAAAAAGAAGTTCAAAAGGAAATAATTACTAATCTGTCTTTCCTTTCTCTCCAATAAATTGATGTTCTTTATTTTTAAAAAGGATATTGAAAGTTGTTAGTGACCCGTAGCACCTTGTTATGTATTGCTGCAAGTTAACCTTGTCTTCAACAGAGAGTTTTGAATTGCTGTTTATGTTTTGTTCGAGTACTCTTAGTCGATCACGAACCATAACAATTTTATGAAAGAATGCATCAATTGGAATTTCCTTTGGCTGCAAATTTTTATCTCCTGGTTTTAATATCATTAGCCCGTCTTTCCATCGGTCACCAAGCGGCACAACCTCCTGCATTTGAGCCCATTTTCTTAAAATGCCAAGCAATGATTTTTCAACTTCTGATAGTGTTTCAATTTCAGAAGAAATTTCTTCTGCATCAATAATTTCTAATTGCGTGTCATCTTGCATTACTTCATGAGTTCCTGCTTCCATAAAAGTAATCAAATAAGAAGTTAACCTAACTCCGGTTATCACACCTTGGCCAAACTTTGCGTGTTGAATTCTTGATCCTATGCCTGCAATTTTTTCTTCCATTTTAAGTTTTTAACTATTGAGGCCGGCAAGATATGTCGTTTTTCACTATGCAGGAATGGCTAAGAATACCAGCAGTACTTTTATAGCAACTTGTTCAAAGTGATATTGAGTTAAAGAAATAATAATATTCCTTTCACAACCAATTGTTTTTCAGAAAAAGAAATCTATATTTGCGCCTCGCTAAAATCGAGGGCGTTACTTAATTGGTGCACCAAACAATCCCTTTCCTTTTCTAAGTCAGTTTTAACTGCTTCCTTCATAGGGGAAATTGTATTGTTATTGCCTGAAGAGAAGCTTCTCGAAAAAGTATTATTGATCAAAACGTAAACTCGAAACAGACTATATGCCATTCAAGAAAGACCTGAAGATCAAATCGAATTTCACCACCATCACTTTACAATTAGCATCTCCCGATAGCATTTTGGAGCGCTCATTTGGTGAAGTTCTGAAACCTGAAACAATTAATTACAGAACCTATAAACCCGAACGTGATGGTTTATTCTGTGAGAGAATATTTGGACCCGTTAAAGATTACGAATGTTATTGCGGCAAATACAAACGTATACGTTACAAAGGAATTGTTTGCGATCGTTGCGGTGTCGAAGTAACTGAAAAGAAAGTTCGTCGTGAGCGCATGGGCCATATTCGTTTGGTTGTTCCTGTGGTTCATATTTGGTACTTTAAATCTTTACCAAACAAGATTGGTTATTTGCTTGGACTTTCTTCTAAGAAACTTGAAACAATTGTTTACTATGAGCGCTATGTTGTAATTCAAGCAGGTGTTCGTGAAGACAAACAATATCTTGATTTACTTACTGAAGAAGAATACCTCGAAGTTTTGGATAATCTTCCTAAAGATAATCAGCATTTAGATGATACCGATCCTAAGAAATTTATTGCTAAGATGGGAGCAGATGCTTTGCGTGAATTGCTTTCAAGAATTGATCTCGCAGGTTTAAGTTATCAGCTCCGTGATCAGGCTGCAAATGAAACATCACAACAACGCAAGCAAGAAGCTTTGAAAAGATTAGGAGTGGTTGAATCATTCCGCGAAGCCAATGAAAAGCATGTGAATAAACCCGAGTGGATGATTGTGCAATACTTGCCTGTTGTTCCTCCTGAACTTCGTCCATTGGTTCCACTTGATGGCGGAAGATTCGCTTCTTCAGATCTTAATGATTTATACAGAAGAGTTATTATTCGTAACAATCGTTTGAAAAGACTGGTTGAGATTAAAGCGCCTGAAGTTATTTTAAGAAATGAAAAACGAATGCTGCAGGAAGCAGTTGATTCTTTATTCGATAATTCAAGAAAATCAAATGCAGTAAAAGCTGAAGGAGGCCGTGCACTTAAATCATTGAGTGATGTTTTGAAAGGAAAGCAAGGCAGATTTCGTCAAAACCTTTTAGGAAAACGTGTTGATTATTCTGGCCGTTCTGTAATTGTGGTGGGCCCCGATTTAAAATTGCACGAGTGCGGCATTCCAAAAGACATGGCTGCAGAATTATTCAAGCCATTCATTATAAGAAAACTCATCGAAAGAGGAATTGTAAAAACAGTTAAGAGTGCAAAAAAATTAGTTGATAGAAAAGAGCCGGTAATTTGGGATATCCTCGAAAGTATTTTGAAAGGGCATCCTGTAATGTTAAATCGTGCACCAACCCTTCACCGACTTTCAATTCAGGCATTCCAACCTAAGCTGATTGAAGGAAAAGCAATTCAGTTACATCCATTAGTTTGTTCTACATTTAACGCCGATTTTGACGGTGATCAAATGGCGGTTCACGTTCCTTTGAGTCATGCAGCAATTTTGGAAGCTCAACTATTGATGCTTTCATCACACAATATATTGAATCCGCAAAACGGAACTCCTATCACGCTTCCTTCACAGGATATGGTTCTTGGTTTATACTATACAACCAAAGGCAAAAAGAGTGTTAAAGGCGCGCCTGTAAAAGGCGAAGGCAAAGCTTTTTATTCTGCTGAGGAAGTAATTATCGCATACAATGAACAACGTGTTGATTTGCATGCGCACATAAGGGTGAAAACTAAAATTCGCGAGAACGATCAGTTAGTTGACAAATTATTAGAAACAACAGTAGGTCGCGTTCTCTTTAATCAGGTAGTTCCTGAGAAAGCAGGGTTCATTAATCTTTTACTTACAAAGAAAACATTGCGTGATGTTATTGGTGATATCATTAATATCACTGACGTTCCTACAACAGCAAAATTCCTTGATGACATTAAGAATCTTGGATTCTCCATGGCATTCAAAGGTGGCTTATCATTTAACCTCGCCGATCTTTTAACACCGAGCACAAAGCAAAGTATGTTGAAGGATGCGCAGAAAGAAGTTGATGATGTCATCTCAAACTATAATACCGGTTTCATTACCAACAATGAAAGATACAATCAGGTAATTGATATCTGGACTCGTGTTAATAATAGAATTGCCGAAGGTCTATATAAAATGTTGGAAGAAGATAAGCAAGGTTTCAACTCTGTATTTATGATGCTTCATTCAGGTGCACGTGGTTCTAAAGAACAAGTGCGTCAGTTAGGGGGATTGCGTGGACTTATGCAAAAGCCACGTAAGAGCGGAAGTTCGGGAGGAGAGTTGATTGAAAACCCGATTCTTGCAAACCTTAAAGAAGGCTTGAGTGTTTTGGAATATTTTATATCTACTCACGGTGCTCGTAAAGGTCTTGCAGACACGGCTCTTAAAACTGCTGATGCGGGTTACTTAACCCGAAGATTGGTTGACGTTGCGCAGGATGTTGTGATCTCAAGTGTTGATTGCGGAACATTGCGCGGTCTCGCTGTTTCAGCATTAAAAGATAATGATGAAATTGTTGAGCCATTGTTTGATAGAATTGTTGGTCGCGTTAGTTTATATGATGTATATGATCCTATCACCGGAAAATTATTGGTTACTGCTGGTGATGAAATAACAGAAGACATTGCAAACGGCATTGATCAAACTGCAATTGAAACTGTAGAGATTCGCTCGGTACTTACTTGTGAGGCTAAGCGTGGTGTATGTGTAAAATGTTATGGCAGAAATCTTACTACTAATAGATTGACTGAGAAAGGAGATGCGGTTGGAATTATTGCCGCTCAATCAATTGGTGAACCCGGAACACAGCTCACACTTAGAACTTTCCACACTGGCGGTGCCGCATCAGGTATTGCTTCTGAATCAGAATTACATGCAAAGTTTGAGGGTATCGTTCGTTTTGAAGATACAAGAACTGCACAGTATGTAAACGGATCAAAAGAGAAAGTTATGGTTGTAATTGGTCGTGGTGGTGAAGTTAGAATTGATGATGCTAAAACAGGAAACACACTTATTTCAAATCACTTACCGTACGGTTCATTCCTTGTAGTTAAAGAAGGAGATAAGGTTACAAAAGGCCAGGCACTTTGCTCATGGGATCCATACAATGCTGTAATCCTTTCAGAAATAAAAGGTGTTGTTGAGTTTGATAGCTTGATTGAAGGAATAACTTTTAGAGAGGAAATGGATGAGCAAACAGGCCATAAAGAAAAAGTTATTGTTGAGTCACGTGATAAATCTAAGATACCTACGATTAGAGTTGTTGGCAAGAACAAGGATTCTAAAATGTACAATCTTCCTGTAGGTTCACACATTGATGTAGAAACAGGAGAAGATGTTGAAGCAGGAATGATCCTTGTAAAAATTCCAAGAACACTTGCTAAACTTCGAGGTGATATTACAGGAGGTTTGCCTCGCGTTACAGAACTTTTCGAAGCGCGTAACCCTTCAAACCCAGCAGTGGTTTCTGAGATTGATGGTGTTGTTGCTTTTGGCGGTGTTAAGCGTGGAAACAGAGAAGTGGTTGTTACATCAAAAGATGGTGATGAACATAAATATCTTGTACCGCTTTCTAAATTATTCCTTGTTGCTGACGGAGATTTTATTCGCGCAGGTGCACCAATGAGTGATGGTGCAATTACCCCGAATGATATTTTATCAATCAAAGGTATCAATGCTGTTCAGGCATACATGGTAAATGAAATTCAAGAAGTTTATCGCCTTCAAGGTGTGCGCATCAATGACAAACACATTGAAGTTATCGTTAGACAAATGATGAGAAAGGTTCACATTGCAGATCCAGGAGATACAATTTTCCTTGAAGGAGAACCGGTTGATAAAATTGAAGTACTTGAAGAGAATGAAAATATTTTTGACAAGAAGGTTGTAACAGAAGCAGGAAATTCACCGAACCTTAAGGTTGGTCAAATTGTAACCTTGCGTCAGGTTCGCGAAGAGAATTCATTACTGAGAAGAAGTGATAAAAAACTTGTTCAATTCCGTGATGCAAATGCTGCAACGGCAACTCCGATGTTACAAGGTATAACCCGAGCATCACTTGGTACACAAAGCTGGATATCTGCTGCTTGATTCCAAGAAACAACTAAAGTTTTAAGCACAGCATCAATCAATTCAAAAACTGATAGACTGATGGGGTTAAAGGAAAACGTAATTGTAGGTCACTTGATTCCTGCCGGTACCGGAATGCGAGAGTATGAAAATATTGTGGTAGGAAGTAAAGAAGAATATGATAAACTGCTTGCATCTAAGAAAGAATTGTTAGAAGGACTACCTTCATTAGATGAATAATCTTTTTGTTATTAATTCTTAAGAATTCAAAGCCGTCTCAACAATGAGGCGGCTTTTTTAGTTGTACTTTTGACAGGTAAAAAAATATTATGGCACAAAAAGAAAATAATAATCCGCAGAACCAATTGAACATAGAATTAACTGATGAAATTGCTGATGGAACTTATTCCAACCTCGCAGTTATTACTCATAGTAATCAAGAATTTGTTCTTGACTTTATTAAGGTTATGCCCGGCGTTCCTAAAGCAAAAGTGAAATCGAGAATCATACTTACACCACAGCATGCAAAAAGATTTTTAAAAGCTTTAGCCGAGAATGTAAAAAAGTTTGAAGCCATGCATGGTGAAATTGCTGAAGCAGAACAGATAAACGTTCCTTTCAACTTTGGCGGACCTACAGCAGAAGCTTAATGCTTTAAATTTTAATTCAAAAAAGTATTGATCTTTATTTCCGCTACTTGTTTCGTTCGAAAAAATCAAAAAATAAATTTAGTACCGCTGCAATAATCGGAAGTGGAATTTCAGGTATTGCCTGTGCAATAAGACTTTCACAACTTGGTTTTAAAGTTGAAGTTTTTGAGGGCAACAAACATGCTGGTGGTAAGATTTCAGAAATCGAAAAGGACGGATTCAGATTTGATTCGGGACCATCATTACTAACACTTCCGCAATTAATAGACGAGCTTTTTTATTGTTGTAATAAGAATCCACGGGAATATTTTAATTACAACAAACTCGAAATTATCTGTAAGTATTTTTACAATGATGGCGCAACATTAAAAGCATTTTCTTCTCCGGTTAAATTTGCTGATGAAGCTGAAAGAGTTACCGGTGAACCCTCAAAAAAAATATTGCGGTATCTTAAGAAAAGCAAAAAATTGTTTGATGTTGTTGAGCCGGTATTTCTTCAACGGTCATTGCATAAACGCTCCACTTACTTTGTAAAACCGGCATGGAACGCATTCATAAATCTTTACAAACTTGACAGCGGCAGTACTTTACACAATAGAAATAAAACGGAATTTTCTTCCCCCAAAATTGTCCAGCTCTTTGACCGTTATGCAACTTATAATGGCTCAGATCCTTTTCTTGCGCCTGCAACTTTAAAAGTGATTCCACATCTTGAATTTAATCTTGGCGCCTATTTTCCTGTTAACGGAATGCGTTCAATAATTACTTCTCTACAAGAACTTGCTGAACAATCGGGAGTAACTTTTTATTTTAATTCAGTAGTTGAAGAAATTATTGTTTCAAATAATTCTGCAACAGGAATTAAATTTAGAAACTCAGAAGGCGCTTCAATTGAAAAGTTTGATGTTGTGGTAAGCAACATGGATGTTGTAAACACGTACCGAAAACTTTTGCCCGAGAAGAATAATATCAATCAGATCGAAAAGCAACCAAGATCAACTTCTGCATTAGTTTTTTATTGGGGAATAAAAAAAGAATTCAGCGAATTGGAACTTCATAATATTTTATTCTCATCTGATTACAAAAGAGAATTTGAATTTCTTACTCATAAAAAAGAAATCTATAACGATCCAACCATCTACATCAATATTTCTTCGAAAAAAAAAAAGATGATGCGCCTGCCGGTTGCGAGAATTGGTTTGTGATGATCAATACACCGCACATTGCAGGGCAAAACTGGGATCAATTAATTCAGCAGGCAAGAAAAGATATTGTTAAAAAAATTTCTGCTGCACTTAATATCGATTTGGAGTCATTGATTGTTTCTGAAATGATTCTGGATCCACGCGATATTGAATCACAAACTTCTTCCTACCTGGGTTCGCTTTATGGTTCAAGTTCTAAT
>JAJAYG010000493.1 GCA_026786335.1 Chitinophagales bacterium
CATCAAATGCACCTTCATCAACCAGAAAAGCCCCTGCAACAAAATCAAGAACACCTGTCCTCGACAATTTTGGCAGAGATATAACCAAGCAGGCAGAAGATGGCTCATTGGATCCAATTGTTGGAAGAGACATTGAGATTGAAAGAGTATCACAGATTTTGAGCAGAAGAAAAAAGAACAACCCCATTTTAATTGGTGAGCCCGGTGTTGGGAAAACAGCAATCGTTGAAGGCCTTGCATTAAGAATTTATCAGAGAAAAGTTTCGCGTGTTTTGTTTGATAAACGAATTGTAATGCTCGATCTTGCAGCATTGGTTGCAGGCACAAAATATCGCGGCCAGTTTGAAGAGCGCATGAAAGCGATTATGAATGAGCTCGATAAAAACCGCGACGTAATTTTATTTATAGATGAGATTCATACAATAGTAGGTGCAGGTGGCGCAACAGGTTCGCTTGATGCTTCGAATATTTTTAAACCTGCATTAGCAAGAGGTGAATTACAATGCATTGGTGCATCAACATTAGATGAGTATCGCCAATATATTGAAAAGGATGGTGCACTTGACCGCCGGTTTCAGAAAGTATTGGTTGATCCGCCTTCACCCGAAGAAACATTTATCATTCTTAACAACATTAAAAGCAAGTACGAAGATTTTCATAATGTAACTTATACAGATGCAGCTATAGATGCATGCGTTAAGCTAAGTACACGTTACATTACTGATCGGTTACATCCAGATAAAGCAATTGATGTTATGGATGAAGTAGGTGCAAAGGTTCACTTAAAAAATATTCATGTTCCGCAAAACATGATTGATTTAGAAAAGAAGATTGAAGATGTTAAGGTTGAAAAAAATAAAGTTGTAAAAAGTCAACGGTATGAAGAGGCAGCAAAACTTCGCGATACCGAAAAGAAATTAGGAGAAGAATTAGAAAAAGCGAAAGTGAGTTGGGAAGAAGAAACAAAAGTGGCTCGCTATCCTGTAACCGAAGACGACATTGCTGAAGTGGTAGCGATGATGACAGGCATTCCTGTTAAGCGTGTTGCGCAAAGTGAAAGTACAAAGTTGCTTAGCATGGCAGATGAAATTTCGGGAAGTGTTGTTGGTCAGTCGGAAGCAATAAAGAAAATTACCAAAGCAATTCAACGCAACAGAGCAGGGTTAAAAGATCCCCGCAAACCAATTGGTTCATTTATTTTCCTTGGCCCAACCGGTGTTGGAAAAACCGAATTGGCAAAAGTTCTTGCCAGGTATTTATTTGATACAGAAGATACCCTTGTAAGAATTGATATGAGTGAGTACATGGAAAAATTTTCGGTGTCAAGATTAATTGGTGCGCCTCCGGGATATGTTGGGTATGAAGAAGGGGGGCAATTAACCGAAAAGGTAAGGCGCAAACCATACAGCGTAATTCTGTTGGATGAAATTGAAAAAGCTCATCCTGATGTTTACAATATTTTATTGCAGGTACTTGACGATGGATTGTTAACTGATGGCTCGGGTAGAAAAGTGAATTTCAAAAACACTTTGATCATCATGACTTCTAACATTGGTGCACGCCAATTAAAAGATTTCGGATCGGGAATAGGCTTTAACACAACTGCTAAACAAGATCAGGAAGACACGCATTCACGCGGAGTAATTGAAACTGCATTGAAGCGCACTTTCTCTCCCGAGTTTTTGAACCGCATTGATGATGTGGTAATTTTTAATTCACTTTCTAAAGAACATATTTTTGAGATCATTGATATTATGCTCAAAGATTTGACTAAGAGAATCACATCACTCGGTTATTTTATGGAACTCACTTCGGCTGCTAAAGATTTTATTGCCGAACGCGGTTATGATTCAAAATTTGGAGCACGCCCTCTGCAAAGAGCCATTCAAAAATATCTGGAAGATCCGCTTGCCGAAGAATTGCTGAATGCCGAAATGAAAACCGGCGATACTATTGTAGTCGACATTGATGAAAATGATGCTGAAAAACTAAAGACAGTAGTGCGCAAGGCTTTGAAAGAAGAAAAGCAGGATGCTTAATGATTCAACCAACAATTCAATTTCTAAAAACAAAACCCTCCGCTGAGGGTTTTGTTTTTATGTGTTTAACTTAAGGAATAAACAAATCTTTATTTTGCGAACCTTGTAATTAGCGATAAGTATGATTCCTGAATATAAAAAGGCTGAGAAGTTTATCTTAAGCAGACTTAAAAAGGAGCTTTCACCCAAGCTAACCTATCATGGTGTTGATCATACTTATGATGTTCTTGATGCGGCGCTAAAAATCGGAGCGAAAGAAAAAATTACAAAAGAGCAGGAATATTTATTAAGTGTTGCTTGCTGCTTTCATGATTCGGGATTCATTTACCTCTATAAGGGACATGAAGAGCGCGGCTGCAAAATTGCGGAGGAATTTTTACCGAAGTATAAATTTTCAAAAGCAGATATTGAAATTATCTGCGGAATGATAATGGCAACAAAAATTCCGCAGCAGCCCAAAACACATCTTGAACAAATTATTGCCGATGCGGATCTTGATTACTTAGGACGAACTGATTTTTATTCGATCGGTAAAACTTTGTTTGAAGAAATGAAGGCCTATAAATTTCTTGAAACACCGCAACAATGGAATCAGGTGCAGATAAATTTTTTTAAGATGCATCATTATCACACCCAAACTTCCATTAAGAATCGGGCTCCTGAGAAAAAGAAAAGGTTGGAAGAGATAGAAAAAATTGTAGCTGCTTATTCTTGAAATTATTTAGAAGCTACCTCAAATAGTTTCTGATTTACTGCTCTTATTCTTTTGCAGAGAATTCGAATTACGCCCTTAACAACATCAGGTTGCAATTCCATTAATTCGTAGAAAGGATCCTGGTCAATTCTTAATAGCATGCATTCAGTTTTTGCAATTGCACTGGCCGATCTTGCTTCAGTATCCAATAATGAAAGTTCACCGAAAAAATCTTTTTCTCCCATTTCAACAAGCAACTGATTGCCTTTTCTAATTTCAATTTTACCACTATAAATAATGTACATGCAACTTCCGGCTTCTCCTTCATTAAAAATTATTTCGCCTTCTTTTATTGGTTCTTCATTGGTGAGGTGGGCAATTTCTGCAAGAATTGTTTCGGGTGTTTCGCTAAATATGCTTAATGATTTAAGAAGTAAAACCTTCTCAATCATCAGCAGTTTTTTATTTTCCGGGTTCGTCATAAACTGAATTTTAATATTTAGTGATTCAATTCGTATTTCTTGCGTAGTTGGTAATAATATAGTTTGCGGTTTCACTCACCAATTCGTTCTCAGACTTGCTCATGTTTTCAATCACTGCAAAATCAATTTCTTCGCGGTGATCTTTGAGATCATAAATAGCACATGCTTTTGTCCAATGATTATAATCGTTTTGCTTGTCTCTTAAAATTTCATTTCTAATATTCACTACTGTTAATTCAGGTTCTTTGATGGTTCGTTTTAATTCATTGCACTTATGCACCAAACTGCGTTCTTCAAATATGCAAATGAATGTTTGCGAAAATTCTTTTGGCAAAACCAGATCAAGAATTTCAAATGCATTTGCCATTGATTCACGGGTGTTTATTTCCATGCCTCGCTGCGCACGTTTCGATTTTTCGTTGTCATAAACGATTGAAAACAACAGCAAAATTCTTTTTCTTATTCCCGAAAGTTCAAGCTTACAAGCATTGTATAACATGCTCTTATCATAATTATTTATTGAAAGGAAATGAATTTTGAAAATAAGCTGAGCAGCAACATTCATTTCATAATTAATTAATGTTTGATAGCGATGAATTTTACTTTTATCGGGCTTTGCTGAACTTAGACTTAAGCTATGTACAATAGTATCAATTGATTCTGGTAAAAGATCAATGCATGCATCTAATAAGTTGATTGCATTTACGCCGCCTATTCTTCCTGCAAGCAATAAAATTTTAATCTTAAGTTCAACTGAGCATTTTTTGCTGATCAGCATATTTCTTAAATGCGGCACCGATGCTTCGCCTGTTTCTTCGAGTGCTTTGAGCACGAGCGATTCGTTTTTTTTCTCACTAATTTTTTCAACAAGTTTATTGAGAAGCATTTCATTTCTTATTCCTCCTGCAGCTAACATTGCCTGATGTTTTACACCAGCATCAACATCATCCATTAGTATTAATACATCCGAAGTGTAACTTTCATTATTCATTTCTGAAAGAATTTTACCGGCAATAATTCTATCATACTTATCTGTTGAAGAGATAAGTGATTGCAGCATTTTCTCTGCTGACGAATTATGTTTTGATTCTTTTAAAAGAGAAATAATTGCAACATCTCTTACATCTTTTGATTCATGAGTTAAAAAAAATTCGATTTTTTCATCACCCGAAAATGAAGCCAGTGCCTTGATTGCAAATGGAAGTAATTCACTTTTGTTATTGTCTTCAAGAATACTCATCAACTGCGGAGTTGCAACAGCTATTTTTAATTCTTCGATGGTGCGCAACGCTGCTTTTTGAACTGACTGATCAGGATTCTCTAACGCGGTACTGATAAAATCTTCATAATCGGGTACCTGATCCTTAAGAATTCTTAGAATAAAAACTGCTTCATCAGCATTGCAACTTTTTAATTTGGTGCGAAGAATTTTTAAGGTTTCTAAATCAGAAACTTCTAATTCCCTTCCTTGTATTGATTTGCTTTTTATTGCATTTGATAATGTTTCGGAATAATTTTTATCAACGTTTAAAATCCAGTATATCCAGCATACAATTAGAATAAAAAGAATAATTGCTGCAAGTTGGTAATCAACAGCATGATTAAACCTAAAGGCAATAAAAATGGTAACACCTATTGTAAAAAACGCAAAGGGATCCATAACTCCTTTAATTATAGTATGGCCGGCTAATCTTTGGCGAATGGGTAGTGGCTCCATGGTTGCAAGTAATACAGGAGATTGAATGGCTGAGCGCAATACATCAATGGTGATGGTGATGGTTGCAAACAAATACAAAACAGCAGTTGAAGAATTTTGCATTGAAGCAGGAAGCGCAAATAGTATTAAAATAAAAAGCAACAGCGGTGTAATCAGTAATGAATTTCTGATTCCTAATAAATTTACTAACCTGTTTGTAACTGCTATCTTAAAAAGCAAAGTAATTCCTCTGCTGGTAGCTAAAAATACTGCGATAAATAATGCAAGTGTGGTATCGTGATGGACGGCGCTGTTTTTTATGTAACCGAAAAAAATAAAGTTGAGCAGTATAAATGCAGCGTAAGAAAAGAAAGAAACAAATGCCGCTTGCCTGATTAGTTTTTCATTTTTAAAAATACTAATAATGCTATCAGTACCGGGGTTGATGGCTGAATGATGACCATGATGCATTTTGGAATTTAATGCACCGGTTTTACTAAGTTGATTAAAAAAGTAAATAGAGATTACAAGAGACCCGAAAGCGATCCATAAAATATTTTCTTGACCCAAATAATACCCAAGGAAAACAGATGCTAAATAGCCGATCAGTTTTGCAGGTATATCACCTGAACTAATGATGGAAAACAATCTCTTGCTTTGCCTTACATCAAACATCATGGCTGCCGTTCCCCAAAACTCAAGGTTGTTTAGCAGGTAGGAAACATTAAATCCGGCTAGCATTAAAAAATAAAACCACGATGGTTCATCTCCCATTAAACCCAAC
>JAJAYG010000494.1 GCA_026786335.1 Chitinophagales bacterium
GTACTCCACCCCTTTGCAAGAGAAACAGCACCAAGAGATGAGGGGCATGTAATCATGTCTTCAAAACTTGGGTTCATCACAAGATTCTGGGCAAAGGAATTATTTAATAAAATGCAAAGCAGAAAAAGCAATTGGTAATTCTTCATAGTAGCAAAATGATTTTGGGGTAATTCTCAACAAATTTATACTCAGTTGAGCTTTGAGTAATGGTGGCTACTCATCATTTACCTCTGTCATTCAAGAGAGGCAAAAACTCAAACGGTTTTATACCGGCTCTTGCCAAGCACTTGGTGTTTTTGCAAGGTGCATTGCAGTGTGTGAGCCGGTGAGGTTTGTTTGTTTTTGAATTCGAATAAAGTAAAATTTGCGCATGCGTATATGCGTAAGTGTGTAAGTGTGTAAGTGAGTAAGCGAGTAAGCGTGTAAGCGTGTAAGCGTGTAAGCGTGTAAGTGTGTAAGTGTGTAAGTGTTGAAACTAACCGAGCAAGTTAGAGCAGATAAGAACAGAAGAAGAAAGATTGTGAGCATATTTTTCAACTTAATAAGCCATGCCTTATCGGCAGGCAAGTCAAAACTAAACAAATGAAATTGAAATTGCAAAATATTTTTTTCATTATCAAATTTGCTAATCATCCAATATGCTAATCAGTGAATTCGTTTTCTTTATAGCTCCATTAAAAAAATTCTTGCGTATTACATCGCAGCCAATTTTTCTTTTCCCTTTATAAACTCCTGCCAAATTTCCTCCACAATTTCCGCTGCCGGTTTTATCTCGCGCACCTGCGCACTCACTTCACCAATTTCCAATTCACCATTATCAAGGTCGCCTTCAAACATTCCCTTTTTTGCTCTTGCTCTGCCAAGAATTTGTTTTAGTTCATCGGCTGTGGCACCGCGATCTTCTGCCTGTTGTATTTCATCAAAAAATTTATTACGCATCATGCGCACCGGCACAACTTTTTTCATTGCCAATAATGTATCACCTTCTTCACTCGAAATAATTTTTTGTTTGAATGCATCATGTGCTGATGATTCAATGCTTGCCGCGAAGCGTGTTCCTATCTGCACACCATCAGCTCCCAATGCAAATGCAGCGAGCATAGCGCTGCCGGTTGCGATTCCTCCTGCTGCAATCACAGGAATGTGAACGGCATTTTTTACCAATGGAATTAAAACCATCGTAGTTGTTTCTTCTCTTCCGTTATGTCCGCCGGCTTCAAAGCCTTCTGCAACAACAGCATCGCATCCTGCATCTTCTGCCTTCTTCGCAAACTTCGAACTGGATACTACGTGCACCACTTTTACTCCATGGTCTTTAAAAATTGATATCCATGTTTTAGGATTGCCTGCTGAAGTGAAAACAATTTTTACTTGTTCATCCAAAATAATTTTTATGTGCTTGTCAATATCGGGATACAGCAGCGGAACATTTACTGCAAATGGTTTAACAGTGGATGCTTTGCATTTGAGAATGTGCTCTTGTAAAATTTGCGGATACATGGAGCCCGATCCAATAATTCCCAATCCACCTGCATTGCTCACGGCCGATGCAAGTTCCCATCCGCTGCACCAGATCATTCCTGCCTGTATGATGGGATATTTTATTTCGAAGAGTTGTGTGATGCGGTTTTCCATGCGATGAAAATAGAAAATGGAAAATAGAAAAAATAGAAAATAGAAAATAAAAAAATGGAAAATGGGAAATAGGAAATGGGAAATAGAAAATGGGGTACGGAGATATTTTACGTTGAAACAAACTTTTCCAAAGTTTTAAACTTTGGAAAAGTTCATAGTGCAATTACACAACTCAAAACTCAAAACTTTTCACCTCATATCAATTTCAGTATCGTCACCCAAATTAAGTGTCTGGCTCATGCCGCGAATCATGGTATCGCTGCCAACCAATGAGTGATGCAGTAAAACATTTTCGAGAACAGAGTTGCTGCCAATGATGGAGTTTTTAATAATTGAATCGGTGATGCTTGCATTTTCTCCTATGGTAACATTGGGTCCCACAATGCAATTGCTGAGTTTGCAATTAGCTGCAATGCTCACGGGTTCAATGATCACAGAATTTTCAAGCTGTAAATCTTCAGCTTGGTCGGCGCCGTTTTTCTTTAAAAGAATTGCATTGGTTTCAAGCAGCGATTCTTTTCTTCCGCAGTCGAACCAGTTGTTCACTTTATAACCTTTAAAGATCACGCCTTCATCAATCATGCGCATGAGTGCATCGGTTAGTTGTATCTCATTGCGGGTTTTAATTTTATGGTTAATGTTGTATTCCAATGCATCAAACAATGCTTTCGATTCATTGATCTTATACAATCCTACGAGTGCGAGATTCGATTTCGGAATATTTGGTTTCTCAATCAGTCGACGAACCAAACCATTCTTCTCTTCCATTTCCACCACACCAAATTCACGCGGGTCATCAACTTTTTTCACGCACAACAATGAAGTGGGGGCGGCTACAATTTCTTTCATGTTCAAATCAAACACACTATCACCGAGTGCAATAAAAACCGGTTCATCTTCTTCGATAAATTTTTTTGCATGCCATATTGCATGTCCTATTCCTTCACGTATTACCTGATCGGCGTAGTATGCTTTGATGTGCGGATACTTCTTCTCAACAAAATCTTTGATCTTTTCACCAAGGTAACCAAC
>JAJAYG010000495.1 GCA_026786335.1 Chitinophagales bacterium
AATTTACACTGCGTGGCAAAGAAGAAATTTTATTGGATTGGGGAGGCAAATTAGTTTACCACAATTGTATTGTAGGCGGTGCAATTGATACCAGATTTCTACCAGCAATTTTAAAAGGTGTAATGGATAAAATGACCGAAGGCCCTATCACCGGTTCCTATGTGCGCGATATTTGTGTTTATGTTTTCGATGGAAAAATGCACCCTGTAGATTCAAATGATACTGCTTTTAAAATTGCAGGCACCATGGCTTTTAAAGAATGTTTTAAGAATGCCGATCCTAAATTGCTTGAACCAATTTATGATATTGAAATTCTAACCCCCGAAGAGCAAATGGGAGATGTAATTGGAGAATTAAATACACGCCGTGCAATTATTATGGGAATGGATTCGCAAGGGCATTACAGTATTATAAAAGCAAGAGCGCCCCTATCTGAATTAGATAAATATTCAAATTCACTGCGGTCAATTACACAAGGCAAAGCGAGTTTTACAATGCGGTTTGCAGAATATCAATTAGTGCCCGGAGAAAACCAGAAGAAACTTGCAGAAGAATATTTGAAACATGCCAAGGATGAACATGAATAGATTGGAGTTGTGTCCGCCTTCGTTGAAAATTATGGAGGATAAAAGTTTCTGGTTTTGAGTTTCTGTTGTTTCTGTTGTTTTTGTTTTAATCTTTGTTCCTATTTTCTAATTTCTAATTTCTAATTTCTTTTTTCCATTTTCTACTTTCTATTTTCTTTTTTCTTTTTATCTTAAAGAATAGTTTTCTTCGCGGTTCAATTTTATTTTTAAAATGAAAAACATTTTTGATTCTATTAAGCAATCTGTTTGCATCAGCACAGTATGCACACTTCTTGGTTGTTGTATTTTATTTGGATGTCAGCCAAAAGCAGATTACAAAGAAGTGCTTTTACCAATGAAGAATTTCACCAATGAAATTAATGATTCGGTAAGGGGTGCAAAAACAATGGAAGACCTTTCATGTTATTTGTATCTCGCACTTAAAGGCGATATAACCTTTGAGAAGTTTTCAAAGTTTATCCCCGACTCAAATGATGTTGCAGGTATTTACTCCGAAACTCAAACACCTGCCGATGCTCGTGCAATTAAAGAGAATGCCGATTCGGCATTCAGCAAACTGAGAAAATCTTTTTTTGAGACCAAAAGCAAGTCAGCAATTTTTCATACCAGTTGGAGCGATGCAACTTTTGAGAAAGTGATGATCTTTAACATCGAAGATCAAAAAATCCCGAGCACAAGAATAATTATGGAAACTAAAACCGGAAAAGATTATTTGCGTTGCAGTGTTATGTGCCTTCAAATAAACGGCAGATGGTTTATTGGTGAAAATTTAAAATATGGGGTGTAAAGAATTATTTTCTTTTTCCGCAGCCGCATCTTACGAATAATACCGGCGTAAAATAATGAGTAAGGAAAAGCCGCTTCAACAGCGGCTTTTCTTTTCCAAAAAACTTTTTAATAAATTAATTCCATGGTGCTTTGCCATCTACAGTTAATCCCATACTACGTGCTGTGCCTGCAACCATGCGCATGGCGCTTTCAATTTCAAAGCAATTAAGATCGCTCATCTTGCCTTCGGCAATTGTGCGAACTTGTTCCCACGAAACACTGCCAATCTTTGTTCTGTTTGGAACGCCACTACCTTTTTCTTTTTTAGTTGCTTCGAGTAATGAAATAGCTACCGGTGGTTGCTTAATAATAAAGTCAAATGATTTGTCTTTGTAAACAGTAATAATTACCGGAAGAATTTTCCCTTGTTTATCCTGCGTTTGCGCATTAAAGCGTTTGCAGAATTCCATGATGTTAATTCCCTTCGAGCCTAATGCAGGTCCAATTGGGGGAGCAGGATTTGCCTGTCCTCCTTTACACTGCAGCTTCACGTATGTTTCTATTTCTTTTGCCATGATTCGATTGATTAATTTTTGTTTTTAATTATTGATTATAAAAAATGAAAACAATTTTGAAACTGCCAAGTGATTAAAGGGAAGCATCTTCAACCACGATTCAAAAATTATTTCATTGTAAATGCTATTGAGTTTCTTTCTTGTGGTTACTAAACTTTTTCAACTTGGGCGTAGCTTAACTCTACCGGTGTTTTTCTACCAAATATTTTTACGTTCACCTTGATTTTCTTTTTGTCTTCATTTACTTCTTCAATCACTCCAACAAAATCATTGAAAGGGCCATCGGTAATTTTTACGTTCTCTCCTATTAAGAAAGGTTCAACTACTGTTTCGCCGGCACCTGCCATCTCATCTACTTTTCCAAGAATCCGATTTACTTCAGTTTTGCGAAGTGCTTGTGGTTTTGTTCCACCTAAAAAACCAATTACTCCCGAAATATTTTTTATTGCTGCGAGAATATCAGCATTTGTCTTTTTCTCATCTGCTTCGAGTAAAACATAACCGGGAAAAAAAGTTCTCTCCTTAATCACCTTTTTTCCATCCTTTACTTTATACACTTTCTCCATTGGCACCAAAACTTGCGAGATAATTTCATCCCACCCGCTTCGGTTGATTTCATTGTCAACGTATTCTTTAATCTTTCTCTCTTTGCCGCTGATCACACGCATTACAAACCATTTTTTTTCTTCAGACATGAATCAGTTTTTTATTGGAACAAGTGATAAAATGTTGTTAGTGCAAGGTTTGAGAAAAAATTCATTACCCAAACAATTCCGGCTAGTATTAATGCCGAAGTAGTAACTACAATTAAACTGTTTTGCAGGTCTTCCCATGAAGGCCATGAAACTTTTAAGATTAGTTCAGTATAGATATCGGAAAAAAATGTGCTTATTTTATTCATATCATTTGATTGTTGCAGGGGTGGAGAGACTCGAACTCCCAGCCAATGGTTTTGGAGACCACTACTCTGCCAATTGAGCTACACCCCTTTTTGTTTACGTTAGTTTTTTGGTTGAAAATCAAAGGTTCCGGGGTAATGTTTTTCATTGCCCCGAAACCTTATAATTAAACCTTCAATTCGTTTTACTTAATAATTTCTGTTACCTGTCCTGCACCTACTGTTCTTCCGCCTTCACGAATCGCGAAACGCAATCCTTTTTCCATAGCAACAGGCATAATCAATTTTACATTCATTGCAATATTATCACCCGGCATAACCATCTCAACACCTTCAGGTAATTTAATTTCACCTGTTACGTCAGTTGTTCTTAAATAGAATTGAGGGCGATAGTTATTGAAGAAAGGAGTATGTCTTCCGCCTTCCTCTTTTGAAAGAACATACACTTCACATTTAAATTCTGTATGTGGAGTAATTGAACCAGGAGCGCAAACCACCATACCACGGCGGATGTCATCCTTTTCAACACCTCTAAGCAATAAACCTACGTTGTCACCAGCTTCACCATCATCTAAAATTTTGCGAAACATTTCAACACCGGTAACAGTTGACTTTAATGATTCTTCTTTTAAACCAATAATTTCAACTGAGTCTCCTGTATGAATTTTACCTCTTTCAATACGACCGGTTGCAACTGTTCCACGACCTGTAATTGAAAACACATCTTCAACAGGCATAAGAAAAGGCTTATCGATTGCTCGTGGAGGAATAGGAATGTTTGTATCAACTGCATCCATTAAATCCTGAACAGATTGCATGCCTGCGGGATCATTATTTAAAGCACCCAATGCTGAACCGCGAATAACTGCCGCCTTATCTCCATCAAATTTATAGAATGTCAATAATTCACGAACTTCCATTTCAACAAGATCAAGCAATTCGGGATCTTCTACCAAATCAACTTTATTCATGAACACAACAACTGAAGGCACACCTACCTGGCGGGCTAACAAAATGTGTTCACGTGTTTGAGGCATTGGACCATCAGTAGCAGCAACAACGAGAATAGCACCATCCATCTGCGCAGCACCTGTAACCATATTTTTAATATAGTCGGCGTGACCTGGACAGTCAACGTGCGCATAGTGACG
>JAJAYG010000496.1 GCA_026786335.1 Chitinophagales bacterium
AGAGAATTTCGCGGCAGAGTTCCTGCACGTTCAGTAGTGATACCGGGGAGCATTCCAAAAAAATTTCCTGCAGGTGAATTTCATGTGCCTTGTGCTTTGATTATTGGGGAAAGAAAAGAATCGACCGATAAAAAAACTTCGCTGAATACTGCGTTGAGGGAGTTTAATGTTTCTGTTTAACATGATTGAAAAATAATTTCATATCAGTTGCAAATCAGTTTTAAGCTTTCAAAACAAAACTGATGATGATGGGAATGAATGATTTAAAAGAACTTGCATTCAAAATTGAAATGCAGGGCAGAGAACAAATTGTAAAAGATCCGGTAAAGGAAGATGTTGCATTACTTATCAATCAAGTTCAGTCGGGTGTTAATGAGATAAGGCCATCTTAATTTTTTTCAATTCACATTCTTACTTTTACATTTCAGAAAAACACCACCATGGAATTCACGAAACCCAAAAATATATTTATTGTTGATGATGATCCCATGCTTTGCGATGCATTTTCAGATTACCTCACACGCAAGGTTGCGCATGTTGTTCACGCTTTCAATACCGGCGAAGATTGTTTGAAACACATTGATGAATTTAATCCCGATGTTATTGTTCTTAATTTTCATCTTAACTCAGTTCAAAAAGATGCTGCTGACGGAATGCAAATTTTACAGGTCATTAAAAAGAATTATCCTCACGTTTATGTAATCATGCTCAGCAGTCAAGAGCGGTATTCAACGGCAATGCAAACCATTCAAAAAGGTGCTGAACAATATGTGATTAAGGATGAAGATGCATTTGGTAATGTGGAAGAAATAATTAACAGCATCGACTGATATTAACTATTGATTGCGGCACTCTTAAAAATCAAAATACAATCGCAATCAGCTTAATTTAAAATCATCCATCTCTTTCGCAATTGTTTTCTTTATAAAATCATGGATGCGCTTGTTGCCATATGCACTCAATGCAAATTGCAGCGCCTTGCGTTGGAAATAGTTGCTGGTAAATTCCGAGATAAGATTTGAAGTTACTGCCGAAATACGTGAGTCGAAGTGATTCATTACATCCTCCAAATCAATTTTTCCTTGAGGCCAGTCAATGGCTTGCGCTTCCATTGCTGCTGACCCCAGCAATGGAATAATCGGGATCGAATCGGGATTATCATTCTTCAAATATTTTGTGTACTGCGTTCTTTGATTTTTGAAAATATCATTTTGAAAAGCATCTTCTGCAGGCAAAGCAAAATATTTTGAAAAGAACCGCTGGGCATTTCTTCTGCCCAAAAAATAATCGTGCATTCTAAAGTCTTCACACAAGAACCCGGCAAAGCCACCCAATGCTCCGCACGCAATCGGATGCTTTTGATCTTCGCTACGTGTTGGTGCAATTAAGAAACGACTGAACACACTTTCGTTCACTGCATCAATTAATTCACTTGTTTTAAACATTGCCTGATGGCGAAGCGTACCCAGCACATCGCCAATTAAAGCCCGCATAAATTTATTCGGATTATAATCTGTTTGAAAAACAAAATCGGAGGGGAACGGATCGATCATAATCACTGAAGCACGAACATTTTTTGCTTCTCTTGGATTTCTTTTTTGCGCATCAGGGATATTCGGATCATTTTTTAATTCTATAGGCAGCAGCGCAACTCTTGCCAATTCAAGTGGTTCATTATTAATTAATCCGCCATCAATTGTTTCAAAAATAAAATCATATTTAGCAGAGTCAAAATTTTCAGTTGGCCAGGCGGGTGCAATATGACGTTCTGATAACAAATTGAATCTTGTTCCATACTCTGATGCCTTTCGGCTAAGTGTTACCGGCGCAAGACCAAATGGAAATGCTCCGGTTGCAGCACCGGCATTTTTAAGAATTTCAATTACTTCGGGATTGGGATTTTTTAGTGAAATAAAGAGTGCGCTGTTAAATCTTTGTGCACCATCGCGGCTGATTTCAAAATGAAAATAATCGCCATGCTGAATAATAACCAGATTACTTTTATCAGTGCTGTTGAATTTTATTTGGTAGGGAATTCCACGAAGATTACTAACGGTAACAAACAACTGAACACTTTTGCTGAAGTACGGCCGATTGATATTGCCATCCATATTTCCAAGCGCCTGAGCAGCAATCGACATTATCTTGGTGCTGTCAAGAATTGATTTGAGCTTGGGATCTTTTTTTAAGTCTTCAGTCTGAGTAAGATCTCGAATATCAATTTGATTAACCCAGGAATTAAAAAACTTATTCTTTAACCCGGGAACGATATCGGCTTTTGTTCTTACATGATTTACCGGTTGAGCAATGGAAGCTGCCGTCATAGCAGAAGTCATTCCGCCTGCGGAAGCACCCGCGAGAGCTTTAATATTGATGTTGTGATAAGGAACATCCCACTTTGAAAAATCATCACCATGTTGCCATCGGTTTCTTTCTTTTTCTTTTTCCCATTCTTCCAATGCTTCAAAAAGAAAATCCATTACTCCACCGGTATATGCACCGGCAGAAACTGCACCAGCCATTACAAATGCAAGGTCAAAGGTGGGTGCTGTGTCAGCCATAAGAATCTAATTTTATTTATAGTAAAAGAATAGCACAAGATATAAGAACGTTTCTTTTTGTAAATGAATTTAATTTAAAGAAAGCTATTTAAATCATCCAAGATTATTTCGTAAATAACCATCAACGAAATGCAATTAACAAGAGTAAAGTTTAAATTAGCCGCAAGAAAAAAAAAATCAAAATGATAAAATCCCAGACTTTAAAGTTTCTGCTTTCGGTTCTCTTATTTGCTTTTTCAAATTTTATTACAAATGCACAGGTTACCATTACAGGCGGAACAACTGCAACCGGTTCTTACACAAAATTATCTTCGGCAATCAGTTCATTAAACAGCAGCACAATTACAAGTGCCGTTACAGTGAGTGTGAATGCAGGTTTTACTGAAACGCTCTCAGGCAGAATCAACATGACTGTTACGGGTACTGTAGTGAACACCATCACCATTATTAAATCTGGCACTGGCGCAAACCCAATCGTTACTGCATACACTGGTGGAAATGCTACACCTGCAAGTGCTACTCCCGATGGAATTTTTAGTATACAGGGTGGCGATTATATAACTATCAATGGCATTGACTTTAAAGACAACGCTTCTAACACAACCAACCCTTCCACAATGGAATACGGAATTGGTTTATTCAGAAACACAACAAATGATGGCTGCCAGAATGTAACAATTCAGAATTGCACGATCACACTCAACAGAATAAACAATGCTGTGGGCACTGCACCAATGGTTGATGGCTCGGTAGGAATATTGACGATCAATTCAAAACCAACCGCGGCAACAACTGCTGTTGTTCCTACTTCTTCGGGCGGTTCAAATTCAAACAATAAATTTTACACCAATACGATTCAAAACGGCAACATTGGTATTGCAATAATTGGCTACGCCGATGTTTCACCTTTTACAGTGGCTGATGCAAACAATGATGTGGGCGGAAGTTCAACAGGCAACGGAAATCAGATTTTAAATTTTGGTGGCGGAGGAACTACAAGTGCTGCTGCCGGTGTGAGAACACTTGCACAATATGGGTTAAATGTTTCCTACAACACGATTAATAGTAACAATGGAAGCGGAGTAAATCATGCTACAACTTTACGCGGAATTTATATTAATAGCGCTGCCAGTGCAAACGCAACAATCAATAATAATTCTGTAACAGTTATTTGCGGAGCTGCAACGAGTGCAGTAAGCGGAATTGAAAATGCTTCGGGCAGCACTGCGGCAAGCAACACCATCAGCATCAATAACAACACACTTTCAGTTCAATACCCAACAGCCACTACCGGCTCAACTTATGGTATTTTCAACAACGCTGCTTCACCTGCCACTCTAAATGTTAGCGGCAATTCTTTTAATCTATCTTCATCCGTAACATCCACAGGAGCTGTTAACTGTATTTTAAATTCCGGCGCAGTTACAACTTCAATCACCATTGATAACAACATCATCAACAGTGTTGCATTTTCAGCAGCAACGTCGTCAACTTTCAAGGCAATATTCAATACAGCCGGCAGTTCAGCAGCAACAATGAGCATAAGTAATAATGAGTTTAAAGGAATCACTTACGCTGTTTTAAGCAGCGGTATTTGCGATATGATTTATACTTCACCATTACTTGCAAGCGAAACCATTAATAGCAACAACTTCAACAACATCACGCTTAACTCAGGCGGCGAATGTTACCTTGTTTACTCAGGAAGCTCCACTCCTTTAGCTACCTACAATGGTAATTACATTTCTACTCAGTTTACACGGTCGGGAACAGGGATAGATTATTTTTATGGCATTCTAAAAACCGGATCTCCTTCGAACGGGGTTATTACCGTAAGCAACAATATTTTTACCAACATCAATCTTAATTCAACTTCATTCGGACTTACCGGAATTTCAGTTTTTACGTCAGCCACTTCAACACAAAACATTTTCAGTAACACGGTATCTATAAATAACGGAACAGCTGCTGGAGCAGTGGTAGGAATTAGTGTAACATCGGGTTTGGTAAGCAACACCTATCTGAACACCATTACTGGATTAGTATCGGGGGCATCAGTTTATGGAATTCAAACTGCAGGAAGTACCACTCCTACATCTAATATTTACAATAATAAAATTACAGGTATTGCAGGTAACGGAGGAACAAATAACTGTATAAATGTTGCAGGTGGCGTTACTATAAATATTTATCAAAACATTCTTTATGATTGCTCAAATACAAATGCCAATGCAAGCATGAATGGTGTTTTCATAAATCCAATAAGTACACCATCAACCACCAATATTTACAATAATCTGATTGGAAAACTGAATGCACCAATTTCTACGAATGGCGCTTCAACCGTCAATGGTATTTATGTGTCGGGGTTGTTAAGCGGTATAACCGCCATCGTTGATTACAATACTGTTTACCTGAATGCCAGCAGCACCGGAGCCGAATTCAGTACATCGTGCATTAATGCAAGCTCAGGCCCTGCTCTTACGCTTCGAAACAACCTCCTCATTAATTTATCTACACCGAAAGGCGCAGGAAAAGTCGTGGCTTACAAACGCAGTTCGACTTCATTAACATCTTACAACAATGCATCAGACAATAATCTTTTTTATGCAGGCACTCCTTCTTCAGCAAACCTAATCTTCTTTGATGGCACAAATTCAAAGCAAACACTGAGCGATTACATTTCTTTTGTTACACCGCGCGATGCCAATTCAAAAACAGAAAATGTAAACTTTCTTTCTACTGATGTTAATAGCAGCGATCTGTTAAAAATTAATCCTGCAATAGGAACTGTAGCAGAAAGTGGAGCAAAAGTTCTTTCAATTACAACTGACTATTTTGGTAATACACGCAATGCAACAACACCTGATATTGGTGCCAATGAATTTTCAGGGTTTAACGATGCTGCTGCTCCTTCCTTCTCATTTGTTCCGCTATCTGCAACTTGCAGCACTGCTGATGTTACTTTAACCGCAGTTACAATTACCGATGCATCAGGCGTGCCCACAACCGGAAGTTTTGTTCCAAGAATTTATTACAAGAAAAATAGCGGCGGTTATTTTTCTCAGGCAGGTGTTAAGACATCGGGTACCGGAACAAACGGCACTTGGAATTTCACCATTGTAAATTCTTTGATGGGCGGTGTAACTGCTAACGATGTGATTTCTTACTACCTCATTGGCCAGGATATTGTTGGTGTGCCAAACACAAACATCGGATCAAATCCGTCTGGCGCAATTGCGACTGATGTAAATACAGTAAGCTCTCCTCCTGCGCCATTGAGTTATTCGATTAGCGGCTCTACAATTTTTTATGCCGATGCTGATGTTGATGGGTATGGAAATGCCGCAGTTACAACAACAGGCTGTGTTGCACCAAGCGGATATGTAAATGATAATACAGATTGCAATGATGGTAATGTAATTATACATCCTGGTGCAACTGAAATTTGCAACAGCATTGATGATGATTGTGATAATGTAATTGATGAAGGGTTAACACAATACATTTATTATGCTGATGCTGATTTGGATACTTACGGAAACATTAATGCCTCAACCACAACTTGTCAATTAACAGCGCCAACAGGTTATGTAATTAATTCTACGGATTGTAATGATGCAAATGCTGCAGTACACCCTGGAGTGAGTGACATCTGCAATGGCATTGATGATAATTGCGATAATGTAATCGATGAAAATGCTATTACTGCAACTGTTTCTCCATCAGGTTCTGTTGCAATTTGCAGTGGTAAGTCCTTACTGCTTACTGCGAACAGCGGAGCAGGAATTAATTACCAATGGTTGAAAAACGGTGCAAATATTTTGGGAGCAACCACACAAACTTACAGTGCAAAAAAAGCTGCCGACTACAAGGTGAGTGAAACAAATTCTTTTGGTTGCGCTGCCACATCTGCTGTTACTACGCTTGTTGTAAATTCTTTACCTGTTTCTACGATTACACCACTGGGTAACCTTGATATTTGTTCAACCGGTTCTGTAGTACTTCAGGCAAACAGCGGTACCGGCTTAACCTATCAGTGGAAAAAAGGATCGAACAATCTTGCCGGTGAAACCAACCAAAATTATACCGCCACTGCAACCGGAAATTACAAGGTTATTGTTACAAACAGCAATGGATGTAGCAAAACTTCTGCAGGTGCTGTGGTTACCAAGTCGTGTAAAGAGTCAATTGCAATTGCAACAGAAAATACTTCGCTTAATATTTATCCTAATCCGGCTGCTCACGAATTTAAAATTGAATTTGATTTAGCAGAAAATTTTTCGGGACCTGCCACTATTCAAATCATAAATATGCTTGGACAAAATATATTTTCAATAGCATCAATTGTAAACAACGGAAAGTTAAGCATCAACATCAATCATATTTTGGTGGATGGAAATTATCTTGTTCGAATTACTACAGCTGATAAAACAGTTGCGGCCAAATTGTTGATTCAACATTAAGTTTAAAATTTTCACTTATAAAAAAATCCGCTCAATAAAATTGTGGCGGTTTTTTTTTAAAAGGAAATGAAAAAAATATTATACTCAAATGCC
>JAJAYG010000497.1 GCA_026786335.1 Chitinophagales bacterium
GAGTTATGTAACGGGTTAGCATGGAAACTCATCAAAGAACATTTGGCATTCAATGGTGTGATTTGTAAAAATCCGCGTGATTGTTTTAAGGCGGCAAAAGAAAATGATTTGATCGTTGATGAAATGAAATGGTTGCAAATGATTGAAGATCGCAATCAATTAGTTCATTGCTACACCTATGAACAATCAAGAGAAATTTATCAAAAGATAAAAGCATCACATACCCATTCTCTTTTGCAATTTTATAAAAAGATTAAGAAGGATTATGGTAGGCGCTGATTCGTTTTGAGCAACCTGGTTTTTTAACATGACCAGTCTGATTGTGATTGAAATGAAAGACTTGAGGAAGGGATTGGATATTATTGAGGAAAGTTGGAGAGAACTTTCTAAGAGATGATTGTTAATTCCATTAAATGAATCTTCAGAAATTCACAGAAATATTTCCCATCATTGTAACCCATGGCACTCAGCAGATTCTAGACAATCATTGTTATCAGCAGCATCGGCTGGGCATTTTTTCTTCTTGCCTAAAATTATTTTTATTCTTATCCGTAACTTGCAAACGTGGAATCTGTTTATTTGTACGGCACATTTCCTATCTTTGCCGTACAATTTTAAACCATGCAAACAAAACTGACTTTGAGAATAGATTCTTCTGTTGTGCAACATGCAAAAAGATTAGCACGTGATCGGAACACCAGCATTTCAAAAATCGTTGAAAAACATTTGAAGGAGGAATCGGGCTCGGGGAGTAAGAAGAAGAAAAAGGAAATTGAAATCCCTGCATGGATTCAAAAATTGGGAGGAGGTAAAAAGCCAAAGAAAGTAATTGGTGATGTACGATATGAATACCTCATGAAAAAATATAAATGAAAAAAGTATTTCTTGACACCAATGTAATTCTTGACCTCAACCTTAAGCGGGAGCCGCATTACTTCGATGCAATTCAAATTTTTAGTGCATCGAAACGATTTCAATTCAGCACCTCATCTATTTCAATTTCCAATACTTTTTATTTTGTTGAGCGGGCATATAATTCAGCACAGGCAAAGCACGACATGGAGGAAATTTGCAGGCATCTTAAAGTAATCGAAGTTGGTGAAGCAATTGTTCATCGGGCTTTAAAGGCGCTCTTTAAAGAGTTTCGTGATTTTGAAGATGCGATTCAATATTACTCTTGTCTTGCAGAAAAAATTGAATGTATAGTTACACGCAATGAAAAAGATTTTATTGGATCGAAGTTGCCGGTCTATTCTCCAAAAATGTTTTTGAAACTATTCAATGAATGATTCAACTTTACTTTATTTACATGCTTACTTATCAGTAAAAAATCTTCATGGCACTTAGCAGATTCTGGACAATCATTGTTATCAGCAGCATCGGCTGGGCATTTTTTCTTCTTGCTACAAATCAACTTTATTCACTCACAGGAATTGTAAACGGCAAACAAGGTGATCCGTTTGTTGTTGCAGAACGCGATTCGCAGCTATTAAAAAATGGCAATGCAATATTTTTTGATTCTATAAAAGCAAACGGCCAGGCAGGAATGCAAAGAGGCGATACACTTTATCGACTCACAAAATCAGGTGCTATAGAGATTAGTTCAGGAGCGCAACATGCTGATGGAATTTTCCCTACCTGCAAAAACACTATTATTGATATTTGGTTGCCACTCATTGGTTATCTCACTTTCTTTTGCGGCTTAATGAATTTGTTAAGTGATTCAAAGGCAACAGAAAAGATGTCGCGGTTTTTAACACCGCTCTTCTCAAAAATTTTCCCCGATCTCCCCAAAGGCCATCCTGCTTATGGTTACATGACGATGAACTTCGCTGCAAACTTTCTGGGTCTCGATAGTGCTGCAACACCATTCGGTTTAAAAGCGATGGAGAGCATGCAGGAATCGAATCCCGAAAAAGACAAAGCCACCAACAGCCAAATTATGTTTCTCTGTTTGCATGCGGCGGGGTTAACATTAATTCCAACTTCCATTATTGGTTACCGCGCAGCAATGAATGCAAGCAACCCTGCCGATATAATGCTGCCAACAATTATTACTTCATTCATCGGCACCATGGCAGCAATGATTTTTGTGAGCATCAAACAGCGAATTAATTTATTGAATGGCGTGGTGATTGGTTTGGTTGCAGGAATAAGTATTCTCATAGGCGCGCTCATGTATTTCATTAGTCAGCTCAGCAGTATTGAGAAATTTCATTTCACAGGAAACCTTAGCAATGGTGTTTTGTTGTTCATCATTCTTGCAATTGTTGCTTATGCTTTTTGGAAGGAAAAATATTTTACTGCAAGCGGCACCAATATTTTTGAATCATTTATTACGGGTGCAAAAGATGGTTTCACCACCGGCATTAGAATTCTCCCATACATGATTGCCATGCTCGTGGTGCTGAGCATCTTTCGCAATTCGGGGTTAATGGATATTGTGATGAATGGAATTTCTGCAGCGCTTAATCTTTTTGGTGTTGATCAACAAATCATTAATGCAATTCCTGTTGCTCTCATGCGACCATTTAGTGCCGGCGGCTCACGCGGGTTTATGCTTGATGCAATGAAAACATTTGGCGCCGATTCATTCACCGGGCAATTATCCTGTTTGTTTCAGGGCGCCGCTGAAACAACTTTTTATGTGATTGCATTGTACTTCGGTTCAGTGAGCGTAAAGAATACGCGATACACTTTGGGTATTATGCTGCTGGTTGATTTGGTTTGTGTGATCACAGCGATTTTTGTTTGTAAACTTTATTTCTGAAAAATTTAACACAATAATTATTTTGTACGTCAGTATTTTATATTTTTGACGTACAATTTAAAATCATGCAAACAAAACTAACACTAAGAATGGATGACCGTGTGGTTGCAAAAGCAAAAGGAATTGCAAAACAACGGCGGCAAAGTGTTTCAAAAATGATGGAAGAACATATAATCAATGTTAGCTCTCTAAAAGGAAAAACAAAAGAACATCCTGTTCAGGATTGGATTCAACAGATATGGAATAGTAATGAAGAGTGGAGAAGGAAAAACAAAAGGAAAGCAAGAGCATCTAAGCAGAGCGATGAGGATGCACGTTATCAATATCTTAAGAAAAAATACAGCTAACATTGAAAAGGATTTTTCTTGATGCAAATATTTTATTAGATGTGGCTCTAAGGCGAATGCCGTTCGCTGTTGATTCAAGCCGTATCTTTTCATTAGAAAAAAATTATTTAAAATTCACTTCCTCATTAAATATATCAAACGTTTATTTTTTGATAAGGAAAGATTACGACAAATATGTTGCCCGCACAAACATTGGAATTATTATTCAGCATTGCCAGATGCTTGATGTCAATTCAATGATGATAAAAAATGCACATGTAAATTTGTTTGAACGATTCAATGATTTTGAAGATGCGGTTCAACATTACTGTGCAGTTGCTCACTCAATGGATGTAATTGTTACACGCAATGGGAAAGATTTTAGAAATGCAGAAATTCCAGTTTATTCTCCCAAAGATTTTATAAAAGCATTTGGCGAATGAAACAACAACTCATAAACGGCAACTGGTGCAATGCACTCAATGGAAATATCTGGCAAGTTCAAAACCCTGCCACGGAAGAAATTATTTCCAATGTTCCGTTTGGTGATGATCGTGATTGCAATGCAGCGATTAATGCAGCTGTAAATGCATTTGCAGGTTGGAGTGCATTATCAACGTGGAGCAGGGCTGAAATTTTGAAGAAGGCAGCAGAGATCATTAGAAAAAATATTCCTGAGTTTGCAAATGATACTACACGTGAAAGCGGCAAACCAATTGCTGAAGCAAAAGGAGAGTGGATGGTTGCAGCAGATTTATTTGAATGGTTTGCCGAAGAAGGAAAAAGAAGTTACGGTCGTGTGATTCCTTCAAAAAGAATTGAACGCCGGATGCAGGTAATCTACCAGCCAATGGGCGTAATCGGAATTATTACCGCATGGAATTTCCCTGCATACAATCCTGCGCGTGCATGTGCAGCTGCACTTGCCGCTGGTTGCACCATTGTTTGCAAAGGATCTGAGTACACACCCCTCACTTCAATGAATTTATTTTCTGCACTAATGGAAGCAGGTATTCCCGATGGTGTTGCGAATTTGATTAATGGCGACTCGGCAAAAATCGGAGATGCAATGTTGAATCATCCGCAATTGAAAAAGATTTCATTTACCGGCAGTACAAGAGTTGGAAAAATTTTAATGGATGGTACTTCGCGCACAAACACAAAACTCGCCCTTGAACTTGGTGGAAATGCGCCTGTGATTATTATGGATGATGTAGATGTTGAGCGCATTGCAAAAACTGCAGTAGCCGGCAGATTCAGAAACTCAGGTCAGGTGTGTAAC
>JAJAYG010000498.1 GCA_026786335.1 Chitinophagales bacterium
GAATTGCCAACCGTAGTTAAGAATCTCTCCAATAGAATTTAAGTTTCCCATTAAGATCGCTTCTTTCATCATCATCGCCTGCTCTTTTAATTTGTGCATGGCATCAATTGACTTTTCATTTTTTGCCGAAACATTTTTTGTTTGCATCTCAATAATTTTTGATGAGAGCCTGCTGGTTCCGGTGTAGTATAAGAGCATGCAATATTGCATTTCATCTAAATAATTTTCCTTTATACGCAATGGATTTACAATCACTTTATTGTCGCCATAAAATTCCATGAAGTTGAAACCGCCAAAAGCTGCGGCATATTGATCTTGCTTGCCTCCTGCTTGTGCCAAATCTTTTCGCTCAATATCATAAGCAAGATGGGCCAATTCATATTCGCCCAATGGAATATTAAGCCACTCGGCAAATGCATTTAAGATTGCTACAACCAGTGATGATGAAGTACCAAGGCCGCTGCCGGCAGGCGCATCCACATAAGTGGACAATCTGAAACTTAATGGCTTGCCGGTGTAATCCTTTACAATGCGGTTATAGATTCCTTTCAATAAATCAAGTTGACCATCAATAGGCAGTTGCATCATTGAATCAAACTCCAATCGCTCTTTGCGGTCAATTGCATGCAATACTATTTTATTGTCATCGGTTGGTTCAATGGTTGCATAACTATAGAGTGAAATGGTTGCATTTAGAATTGAACCACCATACAAATCAGAATACGGGCTCACATCGGTTCCTCCGCCTGCCAAACCAATTCTAAGAGGTGATTTACTTCGGATAATCATGATTAAATTTTTCGGGTGTAAATTTAGGTAAGAATGATTGTTGAGCAGCAAACCAAAAATGACTTCGCTAAAAATTAATTTTTAAATTCAAGAGCAAAATGAAGACTGGTGATATTGAATCGTTTGTTTAGGTAAAGTCTGTGTGCATCAAATCTTTCGTCACGCACCCCTGAATCAAGATGAACCTGATCAAATTTATTTTCATTTGCATAATTAATAATCCAGTTCAATAGCTGCGAAGCGTAACCTTTGCCTCGTGCTTCGGGCATAGTAGAAAGGTCATCAATATAAATATACTTGCCTCGGTAAAGGTTGTAGCCCCATTCAAACACAGAACAGGAAAGTGCCTTTCCTTTTTCTTCAACAAAAATGAGCATTCGATTATCGGCCAATGTTTTCTTCATTTCATTTAAATAAATATCGTCTTTCAATTTGGGCCTTAAAGCAAAAATTACTTCATGGCATTTTAAAATTTCTTCATCGGTGGTTGCAACTTTTATCATGGTCAATTAATAAATTTCATTTAGGGAATTCTGCAATGATACAAAGTTCTACAATCGAAAAAGATCTATACATTCCAAAACCAAACTAAAAAAGTTAACTAGATAAACATCATAGCGCGACCTTAAGATTCTCATATAATTCGCCTCATCGCAATTTTACTTTTGCTATCCATTAATAAATGAATTACTAAACACTGTGAACAAAGTATGCCTGGCGATTTAAATCCGTTGCAAATTATAAAGTTGTTGCAGGCCATTGCCGTTGATCGAATCGGGTGTTACTCAAACTGAGTTTTAGATACAGTCACGGAAACTCAAATTTATGATGGCATCAAAAGAAGGAATGAAGATTTTGATGATGCATACATATTGAACGTTTTACCAAGCAAAGTTTATTTAAGAAAAGAGATGTTTAAATCTTCTTTTTCAATTATAAACAGCCGTAAATGGAAATTTTTATATTGTGAGCACATTATTCCGTAACCTAAAAACAAAACACATGAATCGTTTAGAAGAACTTAGAAATCATTTAACATCTCTTGAAGAAGATTTTAAAAAATTTTATGAAAAAGAAAATTCTTCAGCAGGAACCAGAGTGCGCAAAGGTATGCAGGCTCTAAAAAAACTTGCTAATGATATTCGCACTGAAGTTCAGGCAAAAAAATCTACGGGCGAGCCTAAGTAGAAAATTGATTTAACTCTTTTTTGCCGGTAAATCAGCGATAAAAACATGGTGGTTAAATCAACCATGTTTTTATTTTACTTCCGTGCTATTAACATTATCTGTAATGTTAAACGCCGTTCAAAAATTATCTCGATTATCTTTACCCACTATGGATAAAAAAGAACAGGAAATGTATCATGCAGTTTGGGCCAAGTACCTTCCTGTAATTACATTAAAGGTCAAGCAAGTTATCCGCACCGGCGAACCTGCACATATAGGCATGTATCAATTTGAATTTCACAAGAGCGGTAAAAAAAGAAAAATAGGCCATCAGTTTGATCTTGAATTGAAGTTTGGCAGGGTGTTAACTGATATTTCTAAATCGGCAGTCGCACTTGAATTAAATGCAGTAATTAAAGAGGATACCACTATAAGACCTTTGGTTAACGCAGGTCACTTTTGTTTTTCGCTCGACAGTAGTTTTGTTTTTACAATCGAGAAAAAAACAATTGAGGAATAATTTTAAATATTCCAGTTACTTATATTGATATCTGAATCAGAATCCAGGGCGTAAATTAATTGGAAGCAAAAATCTGCATCCTTATCCCTAAAAAAAATACTCGGATTGGCGAAATGATTTTTTGGTGTTATTAATCTTCAATCAACAACTTTCACACATCTAAAACATAAAACGCTGCCGCTGAAATAATCAGTGAATGATGCAAGGTATTTCTAAACTTATGTAAGCCTTTACTGCGTTTAATGTGCAACTTCGCAGGGATTGAATTTCTCTCTTTAGTAAAAAGCAAAAGATGGAAAATTCAATCTTAATAAAACAATCAACTACTATCAAATGAAAAAAACTACGAAAGGAAAAGTTAACATCAATCGTAATGTATTACTCAAATGCCCCACCGGCATCAAAGGTTTTGACGAAATTTCAGAAGGTGGGCTTCCGAAAAACAGAACCACTTTAGTTTCGGGAAATGCCGGCTCGGGCAAAACTCTTTTTGGAATTGATTTTTTAATTAAGGGCGCCACCGATTTCAACGAGCCGGGCATTCTTATGTCGTTTGAAGAGACAGAGGATGAACTTTATAAAGACGTGGCTTCGCTCAATATGAATTTTAAAGAGGTTGTTTCGCAGAAAAAGATTCGGCTCGAACATGTTATTTTAGACCGCAAAGACATTCAGGAGACCGACTTTAATCTCGAGGGAATATTCGTTCGTTTGGAAGAAGCCATTGATTCTATTGGTGCCAAACGCATTGTTTTAGATTCTCTTGAATCGCTCTTTGCAGGCGTTACAGATCTTGGAATTCTTCGGGTGGAGATAAAAAGACTTTTTAGATGGCTTAAAGAAAAACAGGTAACGGCAGTTGTTACAGGCGAGCCGGGACAAAACGGTTCGTTTACCCGTCATGGTCTGGAGGAGTATGTCTCCGATTGCATTATTCTTTTAGATAACAGGGTAAGAGAACAAATTGCCACCCGAAGAGTTCGTATCATTAAATATCGGGGTTCAAAGCATGGAACAAGCGAATATCCATTTGTTATAGATGATGAGGGGCTTTCAGTAATTCCCATCACCTCAGCAGGGCTTACACAATCGGGTACACACAAGAAGGTTTCTACAGGCATTCCATCGTTAGACAACTTGTTCAAGCCTGGTAAAGGC
>JAJAYG010000499.1 GCA_026786335.1 Chitinophagales bacterium
CAATTGCATTTCATCTTTATTGAGCATCTACATTTGCATCGCAAGATGTTTAAAAAAGTTTTTTTATTCTCCATTTTATTATTCGCAGCAATTATTGCCAATGCGCAGCAGCCAAATTCTAAAAAAGAAATACTGCCGCCTTACTTATATGTGCATGCAAACTGGGTTGATTCGGTTTTGAATCAGATGACTCTCGAAGAAAAAATCGGGCAACTGTTTATGATTGCCTGTTGGTCAAATAAATCTGATTCGGAATATGCGCGCATTTCAAGACTGATTAGTGAAAATAAAATCGGCGGATTAATTTTTATGCAAGGCGGTCCGGTGCGGCAAGCGGCAATGACAAATTATTTTCAGTCCATTACAAAATATCCATTGCTGATTTCGCAAGATGCCGAATGGGGACTTTCTATGCGCATTGACAGCACCATTGTTTTCCCTAAGGAAATTATGCTGGGTGCCATAAGCGATACAAGTTTTATTTATGATTATGGAAAGGAAATGGCGAGAGAGTTGAATCGCATTGGAGTCAACATCAGTTTCTCTCCGGTGGTTGACATCAACAGCAATCCGCTCAATCCCATAATTGGTGAACGTTCTTTTGGTGAAAACAGAAATGAAGTTGCCAATCGCGGTTTTGCTTACATGAAAGGTTTGCAGGATAACAGAGTGATCGCCTGCGCCAAACATTTTCCCGGGCATGGCGACACCGACAAAGATTCGCATAAAACATTGCCTGTAGTAAATGCAACAAGAGCAGAATTGGATTCGGTTCAATTATTTCCTTTCAAAAAATTAATTGATGCAGGCATTGGTTGCATGATGGTGGCGCATTTGAATGTGCCTGCCTTGGACACTACACAAAAACTTCCTTCCACATTATCACCACAAATTGTAACCGGTTTGTTACGGAATGAATTGGGTTTTCACGGTCTCGTGATTACCGATGCATTAAACATGGGAGCTATCGGTCAATTTATGAAACCGGGTGTAGCTGATGTTGCTGCATTACTCGCTGGTAACGATATTCTATTGTTTTCGCAGGATGTTCCAACAACAGTTGAGTTGATCAAAGATGCGATGACCAGAAATGAAATCACTGAAACTGAAATTAATATTCGTGTTAGAAAAATTTTGCAGGCGAAATATTGGTGTGGTTTGAATAAATGGAAACCCATTGAGTTGAACCACTTGTACAGCGATCTCAACAGCAATGATGCAAAATATCTGAAGCAGCAAATGATTGAGCAGTCGCTTACGCTTGCAAAAAATAAAAATCAGCTGATACCGATTATTAAGTTGGATACATTTCGTTTTGCTTGTGTTTCCATTGGTGATACTTCTTACACACCGTTTCAGCAGATGCTTGGCAACTATGCGCCTGTTAAAAATTTCGGCATCTTAAAAAATTCGGGCGATAAAAAATTTGATGCGTTGATTGATTCATTAAAAAATATCAATGCAGTTTTTATTTCACTACAGGGAATGTCGAGAAATGGATCTATCAATTATGGAGTTACTGATCAAAGCCGTGATTTTATTAATGAGCTTAGCAAAAAGAAAAAAGTTTTTCTCACAGTGTTTGGAAGTCCTTACGCTTTAAAATATTTCGACAAAGTTGATTGGGTGCTTGAGGCATACAATGATGATGCAATTACGCAACAACTCGCAGCACAGGTTTTTTTTGGCGGCATTGGCGCCAAAGGAAATTTGCCGGTTTCATCTTCAGCAGAATTTTTTAAAGGGAAAGGATTCTCGACTTTCCCTATAAGAAATAAATTTGCAATGCCGGAAGATGTTGGAATTCCTTCAGAAGCATTAACACAAGTTGACCAGTTAGCACAGCAGGCAATTGATGAGCATGCAACTCCCGGCTGCCAGGTTTGGATTGCTAAAGACGGTAAGGTGATCTTGAATAAATCTTATGGCTACTTCACGTACGACATTGATAAAAAAGTTGAGAACAACGATCTGTATGATGTTGCTTCGGTAACTAAAATTGCTGCCACCACTTTAATGGTAATGAAGTTGTATGAAGAAAATAAACTCGACCTCAATAAAACAATCGAAGATTATTTGCCCGAATTTAAAGGCAGTAACAAAGCAACCATTACCATTCACGAATTGCTTACGCATGAAGGAGGATTAAAACCATTTATTCCTTTTTACAAAGAAGCAAGGGACACCGGAAAAAATCTGAACGCCGAAATTTTCAGCCGCATTCAGAGCAAACAATTTTCGGTTGAGGTTATGCCGCAACTTTTTATGAACCGCAGTTACATGGATACCATTTGGAAAAGAATCAAAGATTCACCAGTAACTGCAAGGGGAAAATATGTTTACAGCGATCTTGATTTTTATTTTCTGAAAAGAATTGCCGAAAAAATTTCGGGCAAACAGTTAGATCAATTTGTGTATGAAGAATTTTATTCGCCGCTTGGTTTGGCAACCATAAGTTTTAATCCGCTGCGGTTTTTTCCTCTTGAAGATATTGTTCCTTCCAACTATGATTATTTTTTCAGGAAAGAAAAAATACAGGGAAC
>JAJAYG010000500.1 GCA_026786335.1 Chitinophagales bacterium
ATAAAAATTAAAATGGTTGATTAGGTTACCGACCATAAAATAAAAAGAAGTTAGAAGTAGGGCAGCGCTCTCGTTTTTGATTCCATTAAAACCTTACATACTCCCCATACAAAGAACCTAAATGCGCCGTGTCCCTCGCTCACCTACAAAGCCACTTGAGGAGACACGGCTTCGGGGGAAACATTACTTTCCTTATTTGTAGTTTTAATGGTTCCATGGTTTATTGATTTTAGTTTAAAATAATTTGTTTAAGAATGATATTCTTTTCTGTTTTTATTCGCATAAAATAAACACCCCTATGAAATGATGCTATGTTAATTAAGGTTGAACTGGAAGTAACACAATCGTTATTGTAAAAAATATTTTCCAAAATATCTATTAACGTTATTGACCTGATGGTTTTGCTTTTTACGCTAATTATTTCATGAGCAGGATTCGGAAATAGCTCAACTTTATCAGAATTTAGTTGAGAAATCCCAACCGCACAATTGCTTTCCAAAACTCCTTTATTAAAATAATTGGAAATAAAATTTGGAAGACCTAATTCAGATTCTCTTTTGAGGTAAAAAGAAAATGTGTTAACAGAGCACGCTAAGCCATAAGCATCAGGGCTTTCTATTGTACTTATCGAATCTCGAAAAACTCCAGCAATGTAAATTTTCCCGTCTGGAACCTTTGATAAAAACCCGTAAGTGGAATTGTCTTCCACATTGGAAACAATAATTCTGGAATTATTTATTACCGAGTCAATATCAGAAATTAAATCGTATTGATATATGATATTGCCGCTTGTTACATAATATAGTTTAGTGTTATTAAATGAAAACTCGGGGCTATAATCGCCACCAAACCCTATTAGTTGAATATAGTTTGAAATAATTCCTTTTTCAGTATCAAAATCAAATAGATCATTGATCGGCTGAGTGCTTCCAAAAGCGCTCGCAAGTTTATTTCCATTTGATGAAAATTTGAACATAGAAAAATGAGAAGGATATGTTGAACCGATAGTAATAATCTGCGGAATTATATTTATACCATTGCTATCCACTGAATAAATACGAAAGTTGTTGTTGCCAAATTCGTGAGCAACAATCCAGAAATATTTCATATTACATTGGTAAGTAATGGCAACCCCTTCGGTGCTTGGTGCAAAAAGCATAATATTTTTTTTGCACTATCAATATCACCATATCCTGCATTTAAAGACAAATCAACAATTGAAAAGCGAAGTCCAAATGATCCTAAGTTTTCCTGGCAATCATTTGTTATAATAAAATACTGATCTTCATTTCCGGGATTAGGAATGATGGTAGCAGCATGTGATGAACTTCCATAGGCACATCCTTCATAAGTATGCAATTGACCATTAGTATCGGCAATAGCAATTCCACTTGAAAAATCAATTCCTGCTCCATTACCAAAGAACCAATGGTTAGTACGATTAGCATCTGGATTTTGAGCCAATAAAGAATTGATGATAAAATAAAACCCAATTAAGCTGATGAGTTTTTTAAATAAGATAGTAAGCCATTCAGTTTTCATTGCTAAAATAATTTTTGCAATTGATAATTAATTACACGCTCACAACATCTCCTCCATAAGGAGTCCTTAGGACTAAAAGTTATTTCCCGCCGATGGCGGGACTGACTGGAATTTCTTGATCGTAAACCTAAATGTTTTTATTGAAATGAGAAATCAATTTTTTCTTTTATCTAAATAATTGGCAAAGCAATAAGTGTTTTTAAAGTATGGCTTCTACATTTGCACTCCACAAAAATCAATATGAAATTTTCAGAAATAAATTATACTCGCCCCGATTTGGATGCCATTCGTGAAGCCATTCGAAAAATGCTAACTGAGTTTGCAGAAGCGGAAAGTGCAGCAGCGCAAATAGAAATTGTAGAAAAAATTTACCTCACCCGCTCGCGGTTCGAGACCATGGGAAATGTTGCAAACATTAAGGCAACTGTAAATACCACCGATCCTTTCTTTGAAAAGGAGCAGCAATACTTCGATAATAATTTTCCACTTTATCAGGAATTGGTTTCTGAATTTTATAAAGCACTCATCAACTCAAAATTTAAAAGTGAACTGGAAATAAAATTCGGCAAGCAACTTTTCAGCATTGCCGAACTCACCATCAAATCTTTTAGTCCCGAAATTATTGAAGAGTTGCAAAAGGAAAATGAATTGAGTACTGAATACACCAACCTGATTGCATCGGCAGAAATTGAATTTGAAGGCGGCAAGTACAACCTGAGCGGCATGATTCCATTCAAACTTTCAACCGATCGTGCAGTTAGAAAGGCGGCATCGGTAAAATCAGATGAGTTCTTTGTAAAAAATGCAGAGGCACTTGACCGCATCTTTGATAACCTCGTAAAAGTTCGGCACCGCATTGCATTAAAACTTGGTTACATCAATTTTATTCCGGTGGGTTACATGCGAATGCTGCGCACCGATTATGATTCCACGATGGTGAAAGAATTCAGAAAGCAGGTAGAAGAGAAAATTGTTCCGCTTGCATCTGCTTTGCGCGAGCGGCAACGCAATAGATTAGGAATTGATAAGCTCATGAATTATGATGAAGGTTTGGATTTTCTTTCGGGCAATGCAAAACCGCAAGGTTCACCGGAGTGGATTGTTGAGCAAGGACAAAAAATGTATGCTGAACTTTCACCTGAGACAGGAGAATTTTTTCAGTTCATGCAAGAAAATGAATTAATGGATTTGGTGAACAAGCCAAACAAAGCCGGAGGCGGCTACTGCACTTTCCTTAGTGAAACCCGTTCACCATTTATCTTCTCCAACTTCAACGGAACATCCGGCGATATTGATGTGCTCACGCATGAAGCAGGGCATGCTTTTCAAACTTATTGCAGTCGTCATCTTGAGTTGGAGGAATATTTTTTCCCGACATCAGAAGCCGCGGAGATCCATTCGATGAGTATGGAATTTCTCACATGGCCCTGGATGAAATTATTTTTTAACGGACAAACTGAGAAATACAAATTCGCACACCTAAGTCATTCACTCATGTTTTTACCCTATGGAGTTGCAGTGGATGAGTTTCAGCATTTTGTTTATGAAAATCCTGATGCCTCGCCGGCGGAAAGAAATTTGTTTTGGAGAAGTTTGGAGAAAAAATATTTGCCTCACCGCAATTATGATGGCAATGAATATTTGGAGAGCGGCGGTTTCTGGCATCGGCAAGCACACATTTACAAACATCCATTTTACTACATTGATTATTGTCTCGCACAAATTTGTGCTTTTCAATTCTGGAAAAAATCAATTGATAATCGCGAAGCTGCAATGAAAGATTACATCGCACTTTGCAGAGAGGGCGGCAGCAAACCATTTTTAGAATTGGTGAAGATTGCAAAACTCAATTCGCCATTTGAAGAAGCCGCATTTGTTGAAACTGTTGCAGAGGTGAGTAACTGGCTGAAAGATTTTAATGAAGAGAAGTTGAATTAGGATTTATCTTTCGACTATTGAAGAAGATTAGTAAAAGAAAATTTACCACCGTCAAACAATCCCTTATCACTCAACTTCAATTGCGGAATTACCAGCAGCGCCATAAACGATAAAGTCATGAAAGGTGCGCGAAGTGTTGATCCCATTTCTTTCACCATTGCATCAATCTTCTCATATTCTTCTGCAACAAAATATGCATCTTCATTGCTCATGATGCCGGCAACAGGCAATGCGAGAATTCTTACAGATGATGATGTTACAGCAGCCAATCCGCCTTTCGATTCTATGATGAGATTAACTGCACGGCAAATCATTTCATCATTTGTGCCCACCGCAAGAATGTTGTGCGAATCGTGACCCACACAACTGGCAATGGCTCCATGCTTCAATCCAAAATTTTTAATGAACGCAACAGCGGGTTTTGCATCTGCATAACGGTTGATGACTGTAAATTTCAACACATCATTTTCTAAATCAGCATAGAGTTGATTGTTTTTGTTAAGAAGTTTTTTTGCAGGAATTAGAAATGTTTTTGTGATGAGTTGCCCGTCCAATGCTTCAATCACTTTTACATTTTTTTCAAAATCATTTTGCGAAATTGAAATCGAAAAATCTTCAGGGAGCTTTGGCGAGCAATAAAAGTTGTTAATGATGGTTGATGGAATGCTATTGATAAAACTCTTCCCATTTTCTGCAACTAAATTTCCTTTCACAAAAGTTTGAAGCACATTTAATTTTTGTAAATCATCAACAACAATAAAATCTGCCGAATCATTTTCGCGAAGCAATCCGCATTCGAGATTATAATGTTGAACCGGATTGAGTGTGGCGGCACGAATCACTTTCCAGAAATCAATTCCTTTATCCAATGCGCGCTTAACTAATTGATTGATGTGTCCGCGTACCAAATCATTTGGGTGTTTGTCATCACTGCAAAACATAATCATCTCGGGGAACTCATCGAGCAGCGGAATCAGCGCTTCAAAATTTTTAGCAGCACTTCCTTCCCGAATCAAAACTTTCATTCCGTTTTGCAATTTCCATTTTGCTTCATCATAAGTAAAGCATTCGTGATCGGTGGAGATACCTGTTTGAATATATTTTACTGCATCAGCACCTTTTAATCCCGGCGCATGTCCGTCAATTGGTTTGTTAAATTTTTTTGCTGCTGCAATTTTTTTCATCACCTCAGCATCATTAAGTAAAACTCCGGGATAGTTCATCATC
>JAJAYG010000501.1 GCA_026786335.1 Chitinophagales bacterium
GAAATGAAGTGTGCAAGTTAGGAGGAAAAATAAATTGCGTTCACTACCAAGGGGCGAACTTCTATTTGCTTCTTTTAATCAAAATAAATTCTTCGAAATTATTTTTGTGAATCACTTTGAATGATGCATCAGGATAACCTTGCTTCCATGCAATAGGTGGTTTTGTTTTTTTTCCGCCGTCAGTAAATTTGAATTCGAATCCTGCCAATTTTCCAGCACGCTCTTCCACCCAATCAATTTCCTGTCTGTCGTGTGTGCGCCAGAAATAATTATTTGTCTTCACATTAATATTGTGTTGAAACCTTAACCTTTCGCTTGCAAGATAATTTTCCCACAACATTCCACTATCGTTTCTCAATTGCAAACTTTGAAAATTCATGATCACGGCATTGCGAATTCCATTATCATAAAAGTACCATCGTTTTGTTTTTACAATTTCATTATGAAGGTTGCGGCTGTATCCCGAAATCTTAAACAACACAAAAACTTTCGTGAGCAAATCAAGGTAGCGTTCCACTGTGTTCTTACTCATCTGCAGGTTGCGCCCTAACTCTTCCAATGAAACTTCGCCGCCGATTTGCCAGGCAATTAATTTCAGCAGCTCAATTATTTTATCTGCACTCCGCAAATTTTCCATCACAAGAATATCCTTATACAAATAAGAACTAACCAGTTCGTGCAGGTACTCTTGTTTTTGTTTTGCAGTTTTCAATTGCAATAATTCTGGATAGCCGCCAAAAATTAATTTGTCGTCAAGATGGCGATGCATCTCAATTTTATTTTCAATTTGGTTGTACTCCATTTGAGAAAGCGGGAAGAGCATAAAATCTTTTTTTCTTCCTGTGAGGGGTTCACCAAGCTTATTTTTTAAATCAAACATTGATGATCCTGTTACGATCAGCCGGATTCCTTTTATTTCATCCACCATCAATTTCAAAATCAAACCAATGTCAGGAATTTTTTGAGCCTCATCAATAAAAATATATTTGAAACCAGCAACCAACGACTTGTATTTCGAAATGCTTCGCTCCTTCAATTGCTGTTGAACAGTAACATCTTCACCATTCAGCTTGAGGCATTTTTCTTTTCCTAATGCCGCAATGAGTTGCTCAATTAAAAAAGTTTTTCCTGTTCTTCGTGCACCCACAAGAAGAATTACTTTATTGGGAGCAATCGCTTTGAGAAGAATGGGGAAAAGCAACCTTTGAATTTCCATTGCAATTTTAATTTGCCGTCAAAGCTAAATAAATACCGTCAACAAACTGACGGTATTTATACCAATTGCGTCAGTTAACTGACGCAATTTTGAATTTTGTCTATGAAGAAATAATTACAATCACAATGTTTAATTTTTAAATTTGAAACCAGTGTCAGGGTTGCTGATCGCTGGCAGGGTTTCGCCTGCGGTAGAAGAAAATCATAATAGCTTTTCTTCACCCAAAATAAAAAAGCCCACTTGCGTGAGCTTAAATTTTTCTAAGTACTAAGGACTTCCGACTAAGTACTTTTTACTCCACCCCTTCCACCAGCACCGTAACTTTATTCCTTAGCACTTCAACAAAACCGCTGCGAATATTCATTTTGGTTTCTTCTTTCTTATTCACAAACTTGATCCACCCTTCATTCAATGAAGAAATGATGGGTGCGTGGTGATTAAGAACTTGAAATCTTCCTTCAGTACCGGGTAATGAAACAGAATCAGCTTCGCCGCTGTAAATTTTCTTTTCGGGAGTTAATATGTCGAGTTGCATGTGAGTAGTGAGTAGTGAGTAATGAGTAGTGAGTAGTGATTGGTTAAAGTAATTAAATTAAAAAGCTGAAAAGAAAAACTGGGAGGGTGTTCAAGGGAGTAAATAATTTCTTTAAACCAACAATCATCTTTTGAATCTCATTGGAAATTCCAAGTAAAGCAGTTGTTTCTTCACTAACGGCGAATCCAACTCTTACTGCCAAAAGAATTTGTGTTTCAGCCTCAAAGCATGAACCCATGGCAATAGAAAGAAATTGTGAGAATTCTTTTTTTGAATCTCTCCCCGCACCCTCTGCAATATTTGATGCAATAGAAACCGATGATCTGTTTAATTGTGAAGTCAACCCAAATTTTTCTTCAGCGGGAAATTTTTTTGTAAATCGGTAAACGTTCTCAGTAAATTCCATCGCTTTCTGCCAAACTAAAAGATCTCTGTACCTGTTTAGTTTCATTTTTTAAAATTTTAGCAAAACAAAATTCTCTTTCCAATCATCTAACTCGTTACTCACTACTCGCTACTCGCTACTTCCAACTAAGGACTAATTCTTCACCGCCTCCATCATTTTCTTTCCTTTCTCAATTGCATCATCAATAGTACCCACAAGATTGAATGCTGCTTCGGGGTATTCATCTACTTCACCATCCATAATCATATTAAAACCGCGAATGGTTTCTTCGATTGGAACCAACACACCTTGCAATCCTGTAAATGCTTCGGCAACATGGAATGGTTGAGATAGGAAACGTTGAACACGGCGGGCGCGGGTTACGGTGAGTTTATCTTCTTCACTCAATTCATCCATACCTAAGATTGCAATAATATCCTGCAACTCTTTGTAGCGTTGCAATGTCAGTTTCACTCTGTTAGCGCAATTGTAATGTACATCACCAACAACATCGGGCGACAAAATTCTTGAAGTAGAATCAAGCGGATCCACTGCAGGATAAATTCCTAACTCAGCAATCTTTCTGCTCAATACAGTTGTTGCATCCAAGTGGGCAAAAGTTGTTGCCGGTGCAGGATCAGTTAAATCATCGGCAGGAACATAAACAGCTTGTACCGAAGTAATAGAGCCGCGCTTTGTAGATGTAATTCTTTCCTGCATGGTTCCCATTTCAGTTGCAAGTGTTGGCTGGTAACCTACAGCAGATGGCATACGGCCAAGCAATGCAGAAACTTCGGAACCTGCTTGGGTGAATCGGAAAATATTATCGATAAAGAAAAGAATGTCGTTTCCTTTTGCTGCATTCTTATCTCCATCGCGGAAATATTCTGCAACTGTTAAACCACTCAAAGCAACACGTGCACGTGCGCCGGGTGGTTCATTCATTTGTCCAAACACAAGTGTTGCCTGTGACTTGGCCATTTCAGCCATGTCGACTTTACTCAAATCCCATCCTCCGCTTTCCATTGAATGTTTGAATGCTTCGCCATAGCGAATAACATTAGACTCAATCATCTCACGCAACAAATCATTTCCTTCGCGGGTGCGTTCACCTACACCTGCGAACACGCTCATACCTGCATAAGCTTTTGCAATGTTGTTGATCAATTCCATGATCAATACTGTTTTGCCAACACCGGCACCGCCGAACAAACCAATCTTACCGCCTTTTGAATAAGGCTCGATTAAGTCAATAACTTTAATACCCGTAAACAAAACTTCTTTAGAAGTACTGAGGTCTTCAAACCTTGGGGGTTTGTTATGAATAGGATATCCGTTTTCTTTGCTCACAGCACCAATACCATCAATTGCTTCACCCACCACATTAAAAAGGCGACCGCGAATATTTTCGCCTGTAGGCATCTTAATATTTGCGCCGGTATCTTCCACTCTTAAACCGCGCTTTAAACCTTCGGTTGAATCCATTGCCACAGTACGAACGCTGTCTTCTCCCAAATGCTGTTGCACTTCAAGAATCATTTTTGAACCGTTTTCACGAATTACATTTAATGCTGAGAGTATTTCGGGAAGTTTTGATCCTTCAAAACTTACGTCTACAACAGGACCAATAATTTGTGTGATTTTACCAATGTTTGCCATTAACTTAATTGTTATTTTATGTGATTGATTCTTATTTGCAGAGGAAAATTGAGGCCGCGAAGATATGTGCAGAAGGTTGAATTTCGAAATGCTGATTCCCGAATTTTTTTTATTGTTGAAAAGATGATTGAAAGATTGATTTGAAGATAGAAAGCGGTAAATATTTGTTAAATGAGAAATCATGTGAACAGGTATGTTTTCTTTGCATTTTTAATTTTTGAAATGAAAAATACTACAGCCGACGAAGCGGTTAAATTTATTAAGAGCGGCGATCACATTTTTATTCATACTGCAGTTGCAGCTCCCCAACTATTGGTTAAAGCCATGGTGGCTCGCAGTGCTGAATTAAGAGACATCAATATTTACCACCTGCATACTGAAGGTGATGCTTCTTATACCAATGATGAGTTTGAAGGTATTTTTAACACACATGCTTTTTTTATTGGAAAGAATGTTCGCGATGCCGTTGCACGCGGAAGGGCCGTTTATGTGCCGGCATTTCTTTCTGAAATCCCTTTCCTGTTCCGAAAAGAAATTATTCCTTTAGCGGTTTCACTTATTACTGTTTCACCACCTGATATTCATGGATTTTGTTCGCTCGGAACTTCGGTAGATACCACAAGAGCAGCAATAGAAATGTCGGAACTGGTAATTGCACAGGTAAATAAGTTTATGCCCCGCACACACGGCGATGCACAAATTCATGTGAGCCAAATCAATTTCCTTGTTCAGGGTGATAATCCACTGCCCGAATCCATTTCAGGAATGCTCACTGCGGAGTCAATACAAATAGGAGCGCATGTTGCAACATTGGTTGAAGATCGTGCAGCCATTCAAATGGGAATTGGTGATATTCCAAATGCTGTGCTTGCCTCGCTTCAGCATCATAAAGACCTTGGCATACATACCGAAATGTTTTCAGATGGCATACTTCCGCTCATTGAAAAAGGAATAATTACCGGGAAGTATAAGAAGAAGTACAAGAATAAAATTGTTGCAACTTTTGTGATGGGTTCAAGAAAGCTTTATGATTTTATAGATGATAACCCAATGATTGCAATGCTTGAATGTTCTTATGTAAATGATACATCGGTGATCAGGCAAAATCCAAAAACTACTGCAATCAACAGTGCGATTGAAATTGATCTCACCGGTCAGGTTTGTGCAGATAGTATTGGCACTTACATGTATTCAGGTGTTGGTGGCCAAATGGATTTCATTCGGGGTGCTTCTCTTTCTGAAGGCGGAAAAGCAATTCTTGCACTTCCTTCCTCCACTTCAAAAGGGCTTTCACGAATTGTTCCCTTTCTTAAAGAAGGCGCGGGTGTTGTAACCACCAGAGCCCATATTCATTATGTTGTTACTGAATATGGTATTGCTTATTTATATGGTAAGGATATGAAAGAGCGTGCTGCTGAACTCATTAACATTGCTCATCCAAATCACAAAGAGTCACTTAGCCGTGCCGCTTACGAAAGATTTAAACCATCAAAAAGCTAAACAGATCTTAATCAAATTTAAGTTTCATGCAATTCCATTTAATTTTACAACAATTAAAAATTATGAAACTGAAAAAATATTTACTTCTGCTTATTCTGGTTTTCCCATTAATTATTTCAGCACAAAAAACCGGTTACCAAATAATTGTTCAGGTTCCTACTATGATGGATACCACTTGTTTCCTCGGCAGATATTATGGCGATAAACAATACATTATTGATACAGTAAAAAGTGATAAAAGCGGCACCGCAGTTTTTACCGGTAAAAATAAATTGGATGGCGGACTTTATCTTTTTGTTTTCCCTGATAAAAGATATTTTGAAATCATCGTTGACCAAGAGCAATATTTCTCAATGGAAACACAGTGGGAAGATCCCATCAAGAACATGAAAGTGAAGGGTTCAAAGGATAATGAGCTCTTTTATGGTTACCTCAACCATGCAATATTGTTGCAGCATGAGTCGGCAGATATTCAAAAAAAATTTACGACAGCAAAAACCAAATCAGATTCATCTGTGGTTTATGAAGAGTTGAAATTAAGTGAAAAGAAAGTTCAGCACTCACGGGATGAATACATTAAAACGTACCCAACAACTTTTCTTGCCAAAGTTTTTACTGCAATGAAAGAACCGGTGGTACCGGATGAAATTCCAACACTTCCAAACGGAAGAAAAGATTCAACCTTTGCTTACAGGTATTATAAATCTCATTATTGGGACAATATTGATTTTAGTGACAACAGAATGTTGCGCACACCCTTTTTTGGTTCAAAACTTAATAAGTATATCCGCGATTTAACAGTTCAGGTTCCCGACTCCATCAATAAAGAAGCTGACTACTTATGCGCAAAAGCAAAAGCTGACAGCGAAATGTATAAGTATGTTACCTGGTGGATCACTTACAGCTATGAAACATCTAAAGTGATGGGCATGGATGCTGTATTCGTTCACATGGTAGAAAACTATTACATGACTCAAAAAGCCTGGTGGATAGATTCTGCTACGCTTGATAAAATGATTGATCGTGCAAGAAAGATTGCACCTAATTTAATTGGCAATACCGCTCCCGAATTAGCACTAAAAGATTCATCAGGCAATTGGCAAATACTGAGCAAAGTAAAAGCCCGGTTTACCATTCTCCTGTTCTGGGATCCCGATTGCGGTCACTGTCAAAAAGAAATTCCGAAAGTAAAAGAAGTGTATGAAGCAAATAAAGAAAAAGGGGTTGCAGTTTATGCTGTAGATATTGAACCCGACCCCGAAAAATGGAAAAAGTTTATTCGGGAGAAAAAACTTGACTGGATAAATGTGAATGATGCAGAGCATCAAAGTAATTTCAGGCAGTTGTACGATATTTATTCAACGCCGGTGATTTATATTCTTGATGAAAAGAAAGTTATTAAAGCAAAACGTATTGGAGCTGATCAATTGGAAGAGGTTCTTACTCATTTTATGAATGAAAAGAAGAGCTGATCAGAGTTCAATCTTCAATCCATCATAACCCAGATAAATTCCATCGGGTAATTCATTCGATACTTCATCATGCAAACCCATTTGGTGACTCATGTGAGTGAAGTAAGTTTTTTCGGGCCCGATCTTTTGCGAGAGTTCAATTGCTTCTGCCAACGAGAAATGCGAAATGTGTTTTTCTTTTCTCAAAGCATTCAACACCAAAATTTTTGATCCTTTTATTTTCTCCATTTCCTTTTCAGCAATTTTACTTGCATCGGTGATGTAAGTAAAATCACCAAACCGGTAACCAAGTACCGAAAGTTTATGGTGCATTACTTCAACTGGAATAATTTTTAAATCGCCGATTTGAAAAGGCGAAATTGTGATGCTGTGAAATTTAACTTTAGGTATCCATGGGTAATCATTCTTTTCATCAAAGGCATAATAAAATTCTCTGCGAATATTTTGCTGCACTTCCTGCGTGGCATAAATATCCATTGGTTTTTGCTGAAAGAAATTGAAAGCTCTTATATCATCTAAACCTGCTACATGATCCTGATGCGAATGCGTATATATAATTGCATCTAAGGTCTTTACTTTTTCTCTTAAAAGTTGTTGACGAAAATCGGGGCCCGAATCAATTACAACTGTAAAATCATTTTGCTCAATCAGCAATGAAGTACGAAGTCGTTTATCTTTTGAGTTTGTTGACTCACAAACTTTACAAGGGCAACCAAGCACCGGAATGCCCTGCGA
>JAJAYG010000502.1 GCA_026786335.1 Chitinophagales bacterium
CTGATGCACTCAATTTAAAAAAACGAAAGTGCATGATCTCAAACAACAAGGCATCATTCTTATATGGCTTTCTTAATTCGCAATCAATGTAAAAAAGAACTTGAAGCAGTTGCTGCACTTCGAGCAACTCTAAAATATTTATACTCTTGTTTACCTGATAAGGGATTGATCTCTTTTCGAAAAGATCGATCAGCATTGCTGCATGTGCATGGCGGTGATAAAGAATTGCAATTTCACTCAGGCGAATACCATTTTTCTTCCATTCCAAAATCTGTTTAGCAATGCCGGCAGTTTCATGCAACTCATTTAGGTATTCGTGAACTACAGGTTCAATTTCACTTTTCTTTCTTTCTTCAAGTGCGGCGGTCAGTTTCTTTTCAAGATCAGTGCCCTGCACAGAAAGGCGAAGCTGATTGTTGTCTATTACTTTTTTAGCCACATCAAGAATTTGCTGAGTGCTCCTGTAATTTTCTTTAAGTACAAAAGTTTGAAGTGAGTTGCTGTATCGCTCCGTAAAGTCTTTGATATTTTTTATGCGCGCTCCCTGAAATTCATAAATCCCCTGATCATCATCCCCTACACAAAAAATATTTGGTGCCTCCCAATAGTTGGTGAGCAGGTTAATGATTTCATTCTGTGCGCCATTGGTATCCTGAAATTCATCAACCAAAATATACTGAAACCGTTCCTGATAATTGCGCAGTAAGTTTTCGTTTTTTGTGAACGCATCAATCACCCATAAAATCATATCATGATAATCGTACCTGCCGGCCTTATCCATTTTATTTCTATATACAGGAAATAATTTCGCAGCGGCCTTTAGCATTTCCATCTTTTCAATTTCGGCATTCACCTTGTCTTCCTTTACATCTCCTTTCTTTTTATCACCTCTTTTTACTTTGTAAATAAAATCATCACGCAAGGGAAGATCGGCTATGTAGCGATCTGCTTCATGGCAAATTTTTTCAGCACTCCAGTCTTCCTGTTTCATGGTATTGAATAACTGCTGCAAGCGATCGGCTTCAAAATAAATTTGACCTTTCAATCGCTTGAGCAAATGAGTTGGCTCCAGTTCATTGATCATCTCTTCCAGAATTTCAAAGCGCTCCAACTCACTCAACGGTTCCAAATCGCGCATGCCAAAGCTTTCAATATTTTGTTGAATTACAGAATTACAAAAGGCATGAAATGTTTCTATAGTAATGCGGTGCGCTGCAGTACCAATTATCTGCAATAATCTTTTTCGCATCGCAATAGCACCTGCATCGGTATAAGTGAGACAGAGAATATTATGCGGCTGCGCTTGTGCATCATTGGTAGAAAGTATGTATGCAATTCTTGTTGCAATAATCTGTGTTTTCCCTGTACCCGGGCCTGCTACAACTAACACGGGGCCTTCAATTGTTTCAACAGTTTTTAACTGTGTTGGATTTAATTTGGAAAGATATTCGGAAAAAATATCCTTCACTTTGGTTGCAGAAATATCATTGCGCATGCCAGCAAGTTAATGGTTTCTTTAGAATGAAAAATAAAAAAGCACGTTGAAATTTCAACGTGCCTTTTAACTATTTTATTTCAATTTACTATTTCGGACTTCTTGGTTCGAGTGGTTCTTCAACAGGAGCCGGAGCATTAGGTGCAACCGGACTTATTGGAGTTGCAGGAGCAACGGCAGATGTCTTTGATGCGCCCTGGCAGCATGATTTACCTGCTGAACCTTCGGCACACTTTTTTTCGGAATAAGCACTGCCCTTTTTCTTTTGCTTCTTCGCTTTCTTGCTTTCTTTCTTTGTGGTGCTGGCTGGTGTCTCTTTGGCTACTGTTGCAGCGGAGGCAGCAACACTTTCATTATTCGCATTTTGCAAGGTAGCAGTACTTGGATTTGCATCTTGTGAGCCCTTTGACGGTTGCTGTGCATTTACAAATGAAACCGCACAAATGATGGTAAGAATTAAAATTAGTTTTTTCATGTTTTTGTTTTTTCGTTTGTCAAAAGTAGAAAATAATTTATGAATGCTCATTGCAGCTTTTTATTCCTCTTGTGCCGCAAAGCATCGCGCTTATTTTTCTTTTCCAAATTCTTTTTTAAAGCTGAAGTAAGGTCAATGCCTGTTTGATTGGCAATACAGATCAAAACAAATAGCACATCAGCCAATTCATCGCTAAGGTCTTTACTCTTGTCACTTTTTTTAAAGGACTGCTCTCCATATTTCCGTGCAATAATTCTTGCCACCTCTCCTACTTCTTCGGTGAGCATGGCCATATTTGTGAGTTCATTAAAATACCTTACACCTGAGATTTTAATCCATTGATCAATTTGATCCTGTGCTTGTTGAAACGTCATTAAAAATATTTTTAAATTGAATGAAGATGCGAAGCAAAGAAAAATAAAATCATTTTACACCAAATAGCAATGATGGCAAAATTTGAAATTGCAGACTTCATTTAATTATCTTTCTTGAACACAACGTTAATCAGCTGCTCTTTGTAATTGGCTCCAATCGGAATTTCCTTTCCGCTTATTTCCACAATATTTCCCACAATAGAATTAACAGCTTTTAGCGAAACGATATAAGATTTATGCACCCTCATAAATTGATTGCGCGGAAGTAACTCTTCAATTCTCTTCATGGTTTGGTGAACAACCAACAATTTTTCCTTAACATAAATTTTGAGATAATCTTTCATTCCTTCAATGTAAGTTATATCGCTATAGTTCACCTTCACTAACTTGCTATCAACTTTTAAGAAAATAAATTCCTTATCTGCCATTTCCTCTGCGCTAACTTTTTTGGCATCAATCACCTTGTTTACAGCCTTTAAAAATCTTTCAAATGAAATTGGCTTTAATAAATAGTCGGTAACATTTAGATCATAACTC
>JAJAYG010000503.1 GCA_026786335.1 Chitinophagales bacterium
AACTGTATGGCAGATTGATTAATGAATAGCTTCCATTTCCGTTGAAGGATGTATCGAAGGTGCCATCTACATTGATTCGTTTAACAGTAGCTATTGACATACCATTCTTCCCTGCCACTATAATTTCACCATCTGCCTGAATGATCATTGCTCGATTGGCTTTAGCAAATCCGGTTACTATTACACCGTCAGTTCCGAATGTGAGATCAGGTTGTCCTTCGTGTAAAAAGCGGTACACTCCGATAAAACCGTAAAAATATATATCGTCAAAAGCGAAGATCAATATGCGATTCATGCTGTCAACTTCAATGGCTGTTGCACTTATCGGCCCATCTTGAAGTATTACACTTTAGAAACAGAATATTTTATTAGCGTAATGAAAAAATTGCATGCTACCGTATAGGAGCAGCCATAAATTAAAAACCGATACCATCGCATAAGCTATAGCATCGGTATCAAAAAATTCAAAATTATTTATTCGAAAGCCTGATTACAGGTATAATCATTTCCTCCAATGAAATTCCGCCGTGCTGAAAAGTGTTACGGTATAAATTTACGTGGTAGTTATAATTATTGGGGTAAACGAAATACTTATCTTCTCTCGCAAAAATGAATGAAGAACTGATGTGAGGCTTCGGCAGCATCAACTCATTTGGGTTGCGGCTTTCCAAAACATCTTTGGGATTATAGTTAAGATTTCTTCCGTGCTTATAACGAAGGTTGGTGCTGGTTTCTCTGTCTCCAATTACTTTTACCGGCTCTTTAACGCGAATGGTTCCATGATCGGTTAAGATGATAAGGTTTACTTTCTTAGATGCGATTTTTAACAATGCATCGTGCAGTGGTGAATGCTGAAACCATGATTGCGTAATGCTACGGTAAGCAGTTTCATCATCTGCCAATTCCTTGATCACATTCATTTCTGTTCTTGCATGCGAGAGCATGTCAACAAAATTGTAAACGATCACATTCAAATCATTTCCCATCATGTTATAAATGTTATCGGCGAAGCTTTTTCCATCAACGAGGTTGGTGATCTTGGTGTAAGAAAACTTTACATCTTTTTTCAACCGCACCAATTGATCGGCAAGAAAATCCGATTCATGCAAATTTTTTCCACCCTCTTCTTCATCATTCAACCAAAAATTCGGGAAACGTTTTTCAATCTCCAGCGGCATCATTCCTGCAAAAATTGCATTGCGGCTGTATTGTGTTGAGGTTGGAAGTATGCTGTAGAAATAATCTTCGTCAATCACTCTGAATGATTCACTGATCGTTGGGTGTATCACTTTCCATTGATCGAACCTGAGATTATCAATCAATAAAAGAAATGTTGGAGTTCCAGGTTCGAGATATGGAAACACTTTTGTTTTTAAAACATTGTGCGACATGGTTGGTGTGTTATCATCATGCCTTGTGAGCCATTGCTTGTAATTTTTAATAATAAATTTACTGAACTCAGTATTGGCTTCGCTCTTTTGCATGGCAAGCACGTCACGCATGCTATCGGTTTTTGCATTGTCTAATTCAAGTTCCCAATAAATTAATTTGCGATACACATCAGCCCATTCTTCCTGATTCAATCCATTACTCAAGCGGGCGAATATTTGCTGGAACTCTTGCTGATAAAGCGAAGTTGTTTTTTCAGAAACCAATCGGCGATTGTCTAACAATTTTTTAAGTGTAAGCAAAATCTGTTGTGGCTTTACGGGCTTAATCAGGTAATCGCTGATCTGTGAACCAATTGCTTCCTCCATCAAATTCTCCTCTTCACTTTTTGTAATCATTACTACCGGAACACTTGGTTGTATTGCTTTAATATCAGTAAGTGTTTCTAATCCGCTTCTGCCGGGCATTTGCTCATCTAAAAAAACGATGTCAATAATTTCACGTTTGCATTTCTCCAATGCATCAATTCCATTGCTCGCTTCAATAATGTTATAACCTTTTTGTTTTAAGAAAAGAATTTGCGGTTTCAGTAATTCAATTTCATCATCCACCCATAAGATGGTAGGTTCGTTAGCCATGTGCTGATTTTATTTTAAAATGTTATTTGAAAAGAATAAATACAAGTGTAGAAGCTGATGCGATAAGAAAGAAGAATAATTGGTGATTAGAATTTTAGATTTGCATTCTCGAATATTAAGCCAAAGATACAGATAATAAATACAGCCTTTGAACAAAAGAAAAATCATTAACGATCCGGTGTATGGTTTTATTACCATCCCAACTGATTTGATCTACGACATTATTGAGCATCCGTTTTTTCAACGGCTCAACCGCATAAAACAATTGGGACTCTCCTATCTTGTTTATCCCGGTGCGCAGCACACACGCTTGCAACATGCATTGGGCGCCATGCATTTAATGAATGAAACTTTAGAGGTTTTAAAATCAAAAGGTGTTGAGATTTCTCCGGCGGAAGCTGAAGCTGCAACAATCGCAATTCTTTTGCATGATTTGGGTCACGGCCCATTTTCGCATACACTGGAAAATTTAATTGTTACCGGCGTAAAGCATGAGGAATTGACGCTGATGATGATGGAAAAACTTAATGATGAATTCCATGGAAGCATTCAATTGGCCATTAACATCTTCAAAGGTAATTATCACAAAAAGTTTTTACACCAATTGGTTTCGAGTCAACTCGATATGGACAGATTGGATTACATGAACCGCGATTCATTTTTCACCGGCGTATCGGAAGGGGTGATTGGCTACGACAGAATTATTAAAATGCTTACAGTCCACAACAATGAAATTGCAGTGGAGTCAAAAGGAATTTATTCGATTGAGAAATTTTTAATCTCGCGCCGCCTCATGTACTGGCAAGTGTATTTGCACAAAACTGTTTTGGCTGCAGAAGAAATGCTTATTAAAATTATAGAACGTGCAAGATTTATTTTCTCAGAAAGAATTCTTGAATGTTCTTCCCCATTAAAGTGGTTTCTTGAAAAAAATGTTTCGCTCGAACAATTAAGAAATGATGAAAGTATTCTTGCAAGATTTACCGAACTCGATGATTCAGATATCTTTTCAGCATTAAAGATCTGGCAACATGATGAAGATGCAATTCTTTCTTATTTATGTTCTCATCTTTTAAAAAGAAAACTTTTTAAAATTGAATTACAGAACGAGCCTTTCCAAGCTGAAAAAATAAATGCCTGTGTTTTAGCAGCAAAAAAAATTGCATCACTTACAGAAGATGATTCAAAATATTTGGTGATCTCATCAGCTACCAGCAACCATGCTTACAATCCAACCGAAGAGTCGATAAGAATTTTATTTAAGGATGGAATTATAAAAGACATCAGCGAAGCATCTGACATCTTCAACTTATCGGTAATGAAACAACCTGTGGTGAAATATTATTTGTGCTACCCAAGAGAACTTGCGTGAATGAATTGATTAGTGACTGATGATTATTTTTTTCACTTCAGTTTCCTTTTCCGAAATTATTCTCATGAAAAAAGTTCCATCTGCAATTTCTGCGATTGGAAATGAAAATGAATTGTTACCCGTAATGAGATTTATTTCCTCATTAAAAATTATTCTTCCGCTCAAATCAATTATTGAAATAATACAATTTGATTTTTCATTTACATTGATAACAACATTTAAAAATTCATTAGCCGGATTGGGGTAAACTGAAACTCCGCCACTTAAATATTCCAATTCATTCACCTGATTTATAATCAAACACGAATCAAGTGAGCTAAAGCAAAGTGTTGTATCATCCAAAACAAAATCATCTTCGGGTGTTGAATTAATAAGTATGCCTCCTGAGGATGAGAATACCGCCGGCTCATGAATGGTAACGGGCATGTGAGATTCTGTAGTAAGATCTGTTTCATCAATTTCATTACAACCGCTGTGAAAACCCGTATCTAACTTTATAAGCATTGCACTAAAATGTTGCGGCGTGTAAAAATTACTGAAGCCGCTGAGCACATACCCATCGCTTCCTTTTGATGCAGTGAGGTAAGGATAGTGCGAGCCGCCCGAATTATAAGCACGCATAAATTGCATGTGACCATCCTTATCAGTTTTCAAAACGCAATGTTTATTTGGTACATATCCAACTGATGGGTATGAAAAAGTTGCAACGCCAACTGCAAAACTTCCATCGGGCGCTACAACAACAGAAGATCCATTTTCCGATCCTTCAATATTGGTTCCTGCATAACTGCGGCACCAAAGTGTATCACCATCGGTATTTGTTTTCATTAAAAACTCATCGGGGTAATCCTGAAAACTATTTTGATTAAGGGTACTGCTTCCGGTAACAACATAATTTCCATCAAGTGCAATTGCAAGCCCATAACCGGTAGTGTGCTGAAGCGTATCGCCATAAGTTTTCAAAAAAACTTTGTTGCCATCAACATCTGTTTTGAGTAAAAAACATTGCAGTGTCCCCTGCTCCAGATACCTGCCTGTTGCAAGAT